>JAITAM010000115.1 GCA_031284085.1 Spirochaetaceae bacterium | reverse complement strand
CCCCCCCGCCCCCCCCCCCCCCCCCCCCCCCCCCCCCCCCCCCCCCCCCCCCCCCCCCCCCCCCCCCCCCCCCCCCCCCCCCCCCCCCAGAGGGTTCTTTGTGCCTACTTTGAAGTGTTCTACTTCACGCACCAAGTGGTCAATGCTTTCTTTGTTTTCACCGCTTATAACATTTACCCGACTTATGGCCGTGTTTATCTGTCCGGCCCCGACCGCCATCTCGTTCATCCCATCAGTCAGAGACCGAGTTATGCCGTTCAAATTTGTGCTTTCCGTAATAACTTCATTGCTGCCGGTAAGCATTTCTAGAGACCTGTTTTTAACCTCTTGGTTGATACGGTTAAGCAGGGTAATCTCTTCAAGAATTTGTTTGCTCCCCGCATTTTGCTCTTCCATGGCGTCCCGGACATGCTTTTCCTGAACCAAGACCGTCTTTACCCCTGAGTCTATTGCCTCAAATTTTTGCACTGCCGTATCAGTGGAATTGCTGATCTTGCTTATAGACTCGGATATTTTTTTCAGCGCCAGCGATATAGTCTTGGATTGTTCATCCGAAGACTCGGCGAGCTTTCTAATCTCGTCCGCCACCACTGCAAAGCCTTTCCCCGCTTCTCCGGCGTGGGCGGCTTCGATGGCCGCGTTCATTGACAAGAGATTCGTTTGGCTTGCAATGTTCTGCATAACCGAGTTTATTTCCAGCAGGTCTTGGGATTCACGGGATATTTCCTGTATATCCCCCGCGACTTCTTGCAGGCTCGTTCGTCCGGCTTCGGATGCTGCTACAAGGGCGTTAACCGTATCGGCGTTTTTGACCAAACTTTGGGTAACGGATTGTATATGAACCAGCGTTTCTTCGATCGCCGATGATGACTGGGAAATACTCGCCGACTGCTTTTCTATCTGTTCATTGAGCCGAACGATATTACCGCTAATCTGTTCCATAGTTGCATTGGTTTCGGTAATACCGGCGGATTGATTCAGCACCTGCTTCTTAATGTTCTGGATATTGGCGGTGATTTGGTTGACAGCAGCAGCGCTTTCGGCCATGTTGGCGGCTAGTTCGCTGCCGATCTTCAAAAGAGCAGCGCTCTGCTGCTTGATGATCTCTATCATGGTTTTTATCTTGTCAAAGGTATAGTTGAGGTATTGAACCATAGCGCCGATCTCATCACGGTTTTTTATCTCAATCTGTTTGGTAAGGTCGCCCTCCGAAATATCTTTTAAGGTATCTAGCACTGTCCGGATTGGTCGGACAATAAGCTCCTTGAATACCAGAATATTTAACCCGATTGCGACAGCGATAATAACCACAGAAATACCCGCTATAAGGCGTATCTCGCTGTATATGCTGTCCGCGATAATGTGCTTGATGCTGTCCATCTCAACACCGACAAAGAGAATACCTATTATCTCCTTGGAACCCTCTTTGAAAAAAGGCTCATACCCCGCAACATAAGGGTTACCCAGAATATTCACTTCACCGATAAAAAGATTGCCGGAATTCACTTCGCTGTATGCGGCGCTGGAACTTCCGAGCATGGTATTAACTACCCTTTGTCCGGAACTGTCCTTAATATTGGTAACAATCCGCCTATAATCATTCCCTTCCCGCACAAAAATAGTGGATACAACATCTAAGTCCACAGATATCTGGTCTACTAGATCGGGATGTTCATCAAGGGGGCGTCCCTGCTCGTCTATCAGGTTTCCGTCGTCAAGCGACAGGACACCGTACTCCTTGAGGAGTCTGTAGCGAAAAGAGGCGATGTCTCCGCGGATTTCATCTTTCACTATAGTTATCGCCGTTTTCAGACTTGTGGAACTCATGTTCTGTATACTGATGAATGCCAAAATCACAATAGCTGTGAGAATAAACACCGAAGATAAACCGGCAATTTTAACAAGAATACTGATATTCACGCCTTCTTTTTTATTCATTCTTTTTCTCCTGCATCTTTTAGAAAACTCAATGCTCAGATTGCCCGACGCCCGCCCAAAAACCTCTTCTCATCCGGGAGCATTAAGACATTTGTTTAGTTGCTTTAATCAAACAAATTAAGATCCAGTATAGCGCAAATGGTTGCATTGTCAATGCAATATTACAGTTCACCGCTACGCTGGCGCAAGGTCAAAGGCGTGGAGTCGCAGGCTGTGCCTGCCCAAAGGAGGATTGGTTACGAAACTGTTTGACAAGACCTTCCATGCCATAATAGGCTTTTATATCACTACTTTTCATACAAGAGGGAGAAATTATGAAGAAGAAATCTAGAGCTGGTTTTATAAGCACGGTTGTTTCAGTCGTGTTTATACTTGCCATCGTTGCAGCTTGCGGCAGCGCGCCTGACGCTAAGGCGCCCACACCAAAATCAGGAACATTGCTTACGGGCATTGTTCCCAAAGTTACCACGTATATAAGAACGTGGCCGCTTGGCTCTGATAAAGCGGAGCAGGATAAGAAGGTTTACTGGACTGCAGAGCAGATTCACGGAGAATACCTTGAGGAAATCATCATCGCTTTTGGACTCATCGACCAGAACGATAAATCTACGATTGTATTTCCAGACCTGCCTGCCGATGGTTCATGGGATTTGTGGAAACAGTCCGCCAAGCTCAAAGAAATATGGCCGCACTTGAGACAGAATCTCTCCATAGGCGGCTGGGGCGCCGAATTCTCCGATACGGCGCACGATCCTGATGCACGAGCGGCGTTTATCGCCAATCTTTGCGGGTATCTTGAGCAATACGATCTTGACGGTGCGGACATCGACTGGGAATACCCGGTCGGACCGGACTGGGGACAGGAAATCAAGAGCCGCCCGGAAGACCGTGATAATTACCTTGCACTTTTAGCAGAACTCCGTGCGGCAATGAACGTGCTTGGCGAAAAAACCGGCAAGCGCTACAGTCTTTCTGCGTGTGTTCCGGCGGGTGCGTGGTGGCTAACGAAGAATGACGCCATTGCCGCCGCAAAGATCGTGGATAACCTCAAGCTGATGGCATACGATTACTACGGCGGCTGGAGTGCAAGTACCGGACACATTGCTAATCTGCACACCAATCCGGCCGACCCTGGAGAGCGGTCTACGGCGCAAGTCTTAGATATCTATTTGAACGCGGGCGTCCCCGCTGAGAAAATCGTACTTGGGCTTGCTTTTTACGGCAGAGCATGGAGCGGCGTTGAGGACGGCGGCGTAAACGGCTTATTCCAGAAGTATGCGGAAGCCGCCTACCCTGACGGACTTGCATGGGCTCAGATCAAAGGCTTTCTCAACGGAGGGGAAGGGCAGTATACCCGTTACTGGGATGAGGCGGCGCGTGCGCCGTTCCTCTATAACGGGGATATTTTCATCACCTATACGGATGAACAAGCCATTAAAGAGATAGCCGCGTACGTGAAAGAAAAAGGACTCGGCGGCGTTATGGTTTGGGAATACGGCCACGACATGGAAGGCGATCTCTTCAAGGTCTTAAACGAAAGCGTACAATGATGAGAGCGCATCTAAAAGCGTGAGTCTTTAAGTTTAGGCTTATGGAAAAGAGCGAGCTGTCTGCGGGCAGCCCGCTCTTTTTATACTTTTTGCTGCCTCTAGCCCAAAACAGGTCAGACAGCCGCAGGTTGTTTCAAAGGTTGTTGTATCGAGAGAGGCGTACGGCTTTTTGCCTAACAGAAGCGGGACAGGAGGTCAGACAGCCTAAGGCTGTCGGAACAGGCCGTGCCTGCGGAGATTTTTTTTAATAAACCTTGCACTTTTCTTAAAAGAAATGCTGTATAATTCAGATGTCCACTTTGGAGAAAATAAATGCGCTTTACCTTCGGAATTTATTCTACACAGGTCGTCATTAGGCCGGAAGTGCCTGAACTAAACGCCATATCAGGCGGCGCAGACCGAGTATTACTTGTCTGCGACAACAATACAGAACAGTTCGCCTCAGCTATCGATCCGACTGTCCCGCGGTGCGTTCTTGCACCCGGAGAAGACGGCAAGAACTGGGCTTCAGTTGAAAAAATACTTGTGGCAGCTCAAAACGCAGCCCTTGGTAGAGACGGGCTTTTTATCGGTGTCGGCGGCGGCGTGATAAGTGATATGACGGCATTTGCAGCGTCGGTCTACCGCCGCGGCGCAAGATTGTGTATCGTGTCCACAACGCTCCTCGGTATGGTTGATGCAGCAGTCGGCGGGAAAACAGGCTTTGATTTGTTTGGCATGAAAAACATGGTAGGCACTTTTTATCCGGCGGAATTGGTGTATATGCCTACGAATGTTTTGGAAACATTGCCGGAATACGAATGGAAGTCCGGCATGGCGGAATTGATCAAAACGACTATTCTTGATACGGACGATGACTTCTTCTCGTTAATGCCCTCGTTACTGAAAATCGGACCGGGACTTGATCGGGTGATCAGTCGTGCGGTTTCTATTAAAGGGCGGATTGTCGAATCTGATCCTCAAGAAACCGGAGACGAACGGGTATTGCTCAATCTTGGCCATACCTTTGGCCATGCCCTTGAGGCATCTGTCGGACTCGGCGTTCTTTCACACGGTGAGGCTGTGGCTTGGGGCATTGCCAGAGCGTGCGATCTGGGAGAATACCTCAACATTACCCCGTCTGCTCGCGCCGATGCCATTCGTAATCTACTCAGTTCGGCAGAGTATGAAATTACCGCACCGCATCCTGTGCTGCGGAATAAGCAGGCGTTTTGGCAGGCACTTGCAAGTGATAAAAAGAAACGTGCCGGTGCGCTGCGGTTTATTGTGCCTGCTGCACACGGCGCTTGCATTGTGAACGCGGGGAAAATTGATCAATCGGTCTTGGAAAGTATTATCAGCGGCGGGCGCCATACAGCTGAAAATCATAATATTATTTCTGCACGTTTAACTAAACACGATCCTATCGGTGTCTAAATCATGGTGCACCTGCTTTTTATATCGCTCAAGAAGGTCTGCTACCGTCATATAACGCCGTTCATCCTGCGCAATATCCATTACTACCTTACCATGCGCCATCATAATAGTACGATTTCCCATAGAAAGAGCATCTGAAATATTATGCGTGATCATCAAGGTTGTGATACGGTGCTTTTTGGTAATGTCTTCAGTAAGAGATAAAACCGCCTTAGCGCTCAGCGGGTCTAAGGCGGCGGTATGTTCATCAAGCAAGAGGAGCTTGGGCGGAGACAGCGTTGCTAAAAGCAGCGTGAGAGCCTGCCTTTGCCCCCCTGAAAGAAGCCCTACCCGCATCTTCATCCGTTTCTCCAGCCCCATGCCGAGTCGAAGCACCTGCTCTTCAAAAAACAGGCGATCATCTTTGCGTATTGCCTGCTGCAAGGCAAAGCGCCCCTTCACTTTGGCGTAGACCAGTGCGAGGTTTTCCTCAATAGAGAAATCGGCCGCCGTACCGGTATGCGGGTCTTGAAAAAGCCGCCCTATATCCTGCGCCCTTTTGTAATCACGCTGCTTTGTAATATCTTTACCGTCAAGAACCACCATGCCGGTATCTAAAGCGATGCTCCCGCATATAGCATTGAAAAGCGTAGACTTCCCCGCGCCGTTAGAACCGATAATTGTTACAAAATCTCCTGCCGCAAGGCTTAACGAAAGATCGTCGAGAACACAATTCTCGTTGACGGTCCCTCTCTCAAAAACCTTAGTAAGACTTCTAAGACTAAGCACCAGCTCCTCCTCGCTTTGCCTTTACTAAAACTTTAAGTTTCGGCGCGGAAAGAGCAAGAGCTACGATGAATGCCGAAAGCAGTTTGAGCATCGACGCGGGGAAAATATTAAGGTACAGGACAAGCGCAATGAGAAACCGGTAACAGATGGCGCCTAAAGATGCGGAGACAAGCCCTGCTCCCACACCGTTTAGAGGCAGCAGGGTTTCTCCTATAATTACTGAGGCTAATCCAATTATAACAATGCCCGAACCGGAGTTAATATCCGCATACCCTTGGTATTGGGCAAGAATACCCCCCGAAAGACCTATATACGCGTTGGCAATAGCCAGCGCCGCCACCTGCATCTTGTCAGGATTGATAGAAGAGGAGCGCACCATCTTTCTATTACTGCCGGTTGCACGGATCTGTAATCCAAGAGAGGTTTTGAAAAACCATATTAAGGCTAAAATGCCGGCCCCAGCTATAAGCGCAGTAAAACACAGGCGTATACTTTGCCGGGAGGCGGCGGGAAAAAACTCTTGGAGAACAGTAAAAACTGTAGCGCTTCCGATAAGACTCTTGTTCGGGCTGCCGTCTAAGACCAAAATGTTAATACTATAAAGGCCTGTCATGGTGAGTATGCCGGCCAAAATCGGATGAATACCGGCGGCAGTCTGAAGAAGGCCTGTTACAATGCCTGCTGCAGCTCCAGTTGCAAATGCTATGAGCAGTCCTAAGAACGGATGGCCTGCCGCAACGGCTATAGCGCCGGCGCATAACCCTAAGGTAAAACTGCCGTCCGCCGTAAGGTCGGGCGTGTTCATTACCCGAAAGGCGATAAAGACCCCAAGGGCAAGGAGCGTATAAATTAAACCTAATTGGACTGTCCCAAGTACATTCATTTATTTTGAAATCCGCGTGGCGCCGGCAAATTCCTGCGGTATGGTAATGCCCAAAGTCTGAGCGGTTGTATCGTTGATAATGGTGTAAAGATTATCAAAAGTTACGGCAGGAATAGAGGCAATGGGCTTGCCTTCAAGGTACTCGATGAGCATATCCGCCGAGCGCGCCCCGATGAGAAAATCGCTTATGCCAACCGTTGCAAGAGCGCCTCCGTTCACATGGGTCAAGGCGGTGCCGTACACGGGGATTTTTTCGTTATTGGCAGTCTCGACAATCTGCGGCATGGCCTGAACCACAAGGGAATCGTTGGGAATAAAGATCGAATCCACCCGCCGCGCAAGGGCTTCTGCGGCTTGCTGTACTTCTGAGGAGTTGCTCACCGTGATCTCTTGATAGGCAATGCCCCGCTCGGCCAAATACTCTTTCGCCCTCTTGATTGTCAGGACCGCATTGGTTTCGCCTAGGTTATAGATGAACCCGTAAGTCTTGATACCGGGGGTAATTTTGTCGGCCAGTTCAAAAAGGGAGTCTACCGGGATGTAATTTGAAGTGCCGGTGGCGTTTTTATTCGGCTTGTCCATGGCTGCCATAATACCGGCGGCAACCGGGTCCACTACAGAAATGAAAATCACCGGCTTAGGGCTCTCCAAGTTGACAAAAGCCTGCGTTGCAGGAGTCGCCAAAGTTACGACCGCATCATAATTGCCGCCCGCCATCTCCTGACAAATCGTGTTTAAGGTTGCCATATCTCCCTGCGCATCTTTGTAAGTAATAAGCGCCCGCTCCTGACCGTAGCCCCGTTCCGCCATGCGCGCGTAAAAGCCGTCGCGCATCTCTTTGAATGTAAGATTATCAATGAGCTGCACAAAACCAATCCGGTACTGCTTTTCAGCGCCGCTGCTCTCTTTTCTCCCGCCGGCGCTAACCGCCGCAGCCGCCAGCGCCAACAATCCTACAACAACAACAATCCTTTTCATAAAAATCCTCCTGGTATTGTTTCTTTGTAAAGAAACAATAGCAAAACGAGAAAGTTTTGTCAAGTGGATTTTTATACTACTAGAGAAAATTTTCCCTCTCAGAGGGAGATTATTCTAGCTCGGAGGGAGATTATTCTAGCTCGGAGGGAGATTATTCTAGCTCAGAAGGAGATTATTCTAGCTCAGAAGGAGATTATTCTAGCTCGGAGGGAGATTATTCTAGCTCAAAGGGAGATTATTCTAGCTCGGAGGGAGATTATTCTAGCTCAAAGGGAGATTATTCTAGCTCAGAGGGAGATTATTCTAGCTCAGAAGGAGATTATTCTAGCTCAAAGGGAGATTATTCTAGCTCAAAGGGAGATTATTCTAGCTCAAAGGGCGCGTTAGTCGGAGGCCGAAAGCGCTAAGGCTAAGTCTACTTCCGCACGGCTCATTCCAAGCCGATTGGCTATAAGCGACGGAGACAGACCCGCTTTCGCAAGCGCAACTGCTTGCGCGGTAAGAGGCGGCTCCGACTTGATCGGTTCTTCCGTTACGCGTATGGAGGGAAGAGGAGGCGCAGCCTCCCTTTGAATAGAGGGGGCTTTTTTGTCAAAGGCGGTATAAACCGCCTCTTGAAAAAGCCCGCGTGATACCTCGCGGGTGTACGTGGCAATGCGTTTGTCCACGTCCTCCAAAAGAGTTTTCAGGCGCTTGGCCCGTTCCTCTATTAAAAGGCTGTCCCGATCAGTTACCATATCAATTTCTTTAATCAATGCGGCGATTTCTTCTCTGAATTCCGCAAGAATGCGTTTCTCTCCGGTTCTTTTTTTAAGATAGGCTCCGGCAAAAAGCCAAAACAAAACACAGAGCGCAAGGCTTATGCCGGATAAAATGAGAGACAAGTTCATAAACTATCGTCAGCCGCTAAAATCAACGTTCTTGCCCAAAGCAGGGTCTTTGAAAACCGCTTTGCCCGCTTGGTACGGCTTTGCTTTTTCTTTTTTATCATGCTCTTGAGCCGCATTTTCCTTTTTCTCGTGCCGGCTCCCTCTATCCTTCACCGTTTCAATGCCCTGCCCCATGTTCTGTACTTCATTGACGCTTTTTATCTGTTCCGCAAGCTTTCTTTGCGCCTGCTCTCCAACAATAGCCTGATGGAGACTCGTCCCTTCCCGCAAAGAAGCCTGTTCTTTGCCGATTTTGTCAACTTGGGTAAACACAGTTTGCAGATCAATAGGCTGCACCGCCATAGCTTCCTCCTTATAATACCTTAACTCGTTCATAAACGTATTTATTAGTGGCGTTTATGACTCTCTTAGCGCTATTCAATGTACCCTTCAGGCCCTTTAATCGAATCTTTATCCGGCTCTTCATATTTACCGGAACGTATCAAGCCGTTCTCAAGGGTAAAGCTTGTCGATTTATATTCTGTACGGACATTTTCAACAATATCTTTGATGACAATTTTTACGCCGGGGAATATCTTATTGCCGGCGGAGACTTTCCCATTCACCGTAATATTGGCAAGGAACTCCTGAAGCTCGATAATCTCCTCGTTGGTCTTTTGCAAATCCTCGCTCAAAGTGAAGCGCCGTTCCCCAAGGCTGCGCATATACTGCTCTTTGTCCTCCGGAAGCTTCTTGCGCTGTTTTTGTATATTGATCAAGGTTTGTATATTAAGCTGTATGTCCTCCAGCTCTTTTTCAATGGCGCCTTTATGCTCAAGAAGCGTGTCAAGCTGCTCTTTCTTTTTGGGATCGATACCTACCTCGCAGAGCGTTTCCGTGCCGGTTGACAGGCTGCCTATGTTGAGCGCAGATATCTCCTCCGATGCGCGTAGGTGGCCGCCGACAATGTGCGCTCTTTTCCCGTGGCATATAATGCGCTTGTTGGCATCGACTTTAGAATTGACGATACCGTCGCTGACTATAACGGTATTTCCGGCGTCAATAATGGCATTCTCAATAAACCGCGCCCAGATCGACTTGCCCGCACGCACAGTGCCGGTTCCTTTGCCGGTAATGCCCTGATGGACAATAATATCGCCTTCAGCCTCAAGCTCCGCTCTTTCAACCGTGCCGTTTACCTCAATATTACCGGTGGCTTTGACTGAAAAAGAGTCTTCCACGTTGCCCGTAACCACCACAGTCCCAAGGAAGGTAATGTTACCGGTTTTGAGATTGACATTCCCCTGAACTGTAAAGACAGGCTCTACGTTGACTTTGCCGTTGACAAGAACCACTTGCCCGTTGATGGCTGCAAGAACGGTGTCGCCGTCGCTGGCTGCTTGTACGTTTTTGCCAAGCGGCAGCTCAATGTCAACGCCATTCTTTGAGTGGGTAAACTTGCCGGTAACGGTGCGCCCCGTAATACCTTCTGTAGCATGTATTTTCTTTGCTAAAATCTGATTCTCAACGACATTCTGAATAATATTCAGTTCCTTAAAATCAATATTACCGGAATTGCTTTCTCGAAGCTGAATCTTGGACTGATCCGTTCTAAAGTAGTATTCCATGTAGGCACTTTCGCCGTTTTTAGGCTCTATTCCCTCGGCGGCAACGACCGGCTGGCGGTATACAGGGGTGTCGATAAAGTCCCGCAAGGCCTCCTCTTTAATCCCCATAACAACTTTATTATTTTTCAAGAAGCTTATTATGGTTTCAAGCGATAGATCGCAGCCGCGCGGGCCGGGCGGCGTTACTATAATAAAAGCTTTCATTTCATCCGCTGAGATTTCAACATTGATCATACTATCTTCGCTGTACTTGTGATCAAATGTTCCCACTTTAATGTACTGACCCTCAGCATCTTCAACTATGGCATGGACTATTTTTTCATCAAAGCTTACAGCATCACGGATTTTCAAGGCATGAAGCGCCTGATAATCGGTAACCCGTTTCCCGTTGCCTTGAGGAGCTGTTACTTTAAGCATGACGCCGTCAAGCGTCTTATGCACAAAAGCCCCGCCGTCCTTATCCTGTATGACTTTTTCCTGTTCCAAAGCGACTGTATTGGCAAGAATGGATTCCGCAGTATCTTTTTTTAGCACGAGGCGTGGATACGCACGTATTTTCCACTCTTTTTTTCCCATGCCAAGGAAGCCGCTTGAACCCTGCTGAACAATCTCGTATTCCAACTTCCGTTGCGGCATATCAAGCAGGGTTGAAGCCTCGTTAATTGCCATTTCCAGAGTAATAGCGGACACATCAATAGTCTTTACCAGTCGGTCCTGATCCAACTGGTCTTTTATAATTTTCTGTAACTGAATAAAATCAATCATAATTTGCTCCGTCCCACTATTCTATACGATACTGTAAATCTTTCCTATAGGCAACTTTCTAAATCTCGCGCCAGCACGCCAGCTTTGTTTCAAAGCAGCCACAGGCTGTTTCAAAGGTTGTTGTATCGGGAACGGGCGTACGGCTTTTTGCCTGATAGGAGCGGGAAGAGGTCTGACCCTTTGGGCTAGGAGGAGAGCTTCCACCGCGTAATGTGGAGAGCTTCCACCGCGTAATGTGGAGAGCTTCCATCGCGTAGTGTGGAGAGCTTCCACCGCGTAATGTGGAGAGCTTCCATCGCGTAGTGTGGAGGTGTTCCATCGCGTAGTGTGGAGGGCTTCCACCGCGTAATGTGGAGAGCTTCCATCGCGTAGTGTGGAGAGCTTCCATCGCGTAGTGTGGAGAGCTTCCACTGCATAGTGTGGAGAGCTTCCACTGCATAGTGTGGAGAGCTTCCACTGCATAGTGTGGAGAGCTTCCACTGCATAGTGTGGAGAGCTTCCACTGCATAATGTGGAGAGCTTCCATCGCATAATGAAGGCTATGAAGGCTGGAGGTCTGACCTGCCAGCGGGCTTCAATGTTACGTCTCTGGTATCAAAGGCGGAGTACGGCTTTTTGCCTGATAGGAGCGGGAAGAGGTCTGACCCTTTGGGTGGGAGG
>JAITAM010000074.1 GCA_031284085.1 Spirochaetaceae bacterium | reverse complement strand
CCTGCCGCTTCAACAAAACGTTTACTGATACTCAGCCCAATACCGGTGCCAGTGCTTTTGCTGGTAAAAAACGGATCGAATATCCTCTTGATATACTCATGGTCTATACCGCTGCCGCGGTCGGTTATGGTAATGCCAAGCAGCGCTCCGGATCGTGAAAGTTTCGCATTGATGGCGTCAGGTGGACTGCCTGATTCCAGTGCATTACGAATAATATTCTCAAAAACAGAGCGCGCTCGATTCGCGTCCATAATAATAGAGGCATTCCGTATCGAGTCGTGCAGGATAATATTCCTGCCGCACAGGCGCAGTGCCGTTTCAGCAATTATGTCGTAGCAGTTAAGGGAAACCGGCTTGCCCTCGGCATCCCGCAAATAGTCGTTAACGCGGTAAGTCAAAGCTTGAAGCCGTTCAACTTCCTCATCAATAATCGCAATCTCTTCTTGGCCGGCCCCGGACAGGAGTTTTTTAAGGATGCCGGTCTGTATGCGTATACTTAACAAAGGGTTTTTAATCTCATGGGCAAGGGTGCTTGCAGCAGTTCCCAGAACTACCAGATTCTTTTGCGCCTCTATGCGCTCTCTGTATTCACGGTTGCGCAAGTACAAATGGCGGATATAAAACACGAGAATGAGGCTTGCAAGTTCGCACAGCGGGAAGAGCATAGCAACGAGTGTTTGTGTATGCCAGTACTCGGTATGACTTATATCAAGGTAGACGTAATTTCCACCAGTGAACAGAGTAAAAAACAGAAGGGGCTGCGCTCGTGTGGTGCGCTCGCTATTCCTGTTGCTGCCGTTGCTGGACTGCGTGGAAGGGCGGCGCTCCGCAGGCATTGCTCTTTCGTTGTGCATAACCTGAGTGATGATCTTTTTCTTGGGGTTAAAGATAACGTAGCGCCCGTAGCGGTTTCGCTTCTGATTATCCAAGAGCTGCGGAGTAAAAAGCATCGGCACAGCTCCCCACGCATATTCAATATGCAGATTCGGCTTGTACACGGCAAAGCCGGTTATACGCCCCCCAAAAGAGCTGTTCTTCACAAGCGAATCAAAGTCTTCATAATTCCGGATTACAGAAATACTGTTGAATATGCGCTCATTATCGTTTTCCATAATAAGGCGCGCCCGATCCTGTATACTGCTCATAATAAACAGTACGATAAGCGAAAAGAGGGCCCAGACCAACAGTGCCACGATAAGCGATGAGGTTTGTGAAATCTTAGGAAAAGTTCTGCTCGGCTTCATTCTACCACTAAGTCAAATAAAGCGTTTCTGCTGTTGCCCCGCGAGTCTCTTGCGGTGATTTCTATGCTTGCCTGCCCGCGGGTAAGCCTTACCGTACCGAGTTCAAAGCTCGGAGCCGCAGCATACACTTTCTGTACCGGAACAAGGCCGTTACGTTCCACCATAAGCATACCGTCATGCGTGATAATAGTTTCAAAATCAAGGCGGGAGAACTCACTCCCGTTCAACAAGAGGGAAATGCTGTGCGGTGCGAGGCTATGCTCATTGCTGTCGACGAGGTCCATTACCGTTACGTAGACAGTCCACTGCCCTTGAGCGATACGCTGGCGCGGGGCGATGGTGAAAATACCGCCGTCATTATTACGCATCCTTACTTGTTGAATAGAAGGGAGGCGGGTGTCTTGCAGCGGCGGAGCGAACTTCACCGGGTTTACCCATTGGCGCTCCCTGCGGTCGTACAAAGAGAAGTGAAAGCCTTCTTGTTCTGAGAAGCCGCTGTGGCCTGTTGATATAAGTGGTGTGCCTTGTTCAATGCGATACGGCAGCGTCTGTATATCTTCGTCGGAAAGCCGGCTGTAAATACCGAGCATACCGTTACCTTGATCGACGGCAAACCACGTTCCTAATGGACTTGGGAGCCGGGATGCCTTGTAGGACTCTTTGGTTACAAAGAGCAAATCTCCCGCGTCGGCTGCGGTTAATGTGCCTTCCACGGCAAAGGACATCCCCAAGACCGGCACTCCTCTTTTGTTTTTACCGAAATTATCAGTGAGCAGCGCATAATCAAGGGGCCAATCCATTGGTTCTAGGACGGCGCAGATGCTTAGTAATAGTAAAAAGCAAATTCTCTGTTTCATTAAGCATAAGTGTAAGGGTTTTGCCGCTCTTTTGCAACAGGCCAGCCTGTTTCTAAGGTTCTTGTATCGTGAATGGGGTACGACTTTCTGCCTGACAGAGGCTGGACAGAGGACAGGCCAGCCTGTTTCTAAGGTTGTTGTATCGGGACTAGGCATACGGCTTTCTGCCTGACAGAGGCTGGTCAGAGGGCAGGCCAGCCTGTTTCTACGGAATGCCCGGTTTCGGCGACGGCAGGCCGGCCTGTTCTAAACTTCGAGCTTGTATCAAGGACAGACGCACGCAGGCGCAGCCTCTTTCTAGGATACGATCTTGCTAGCAAAGCCCGACCTATGGCTTTTATATCCCGCTCTTCTCTATACCCGCTGCGCCATATCTTCCGGTGGTTCGGACGAATATACCAGCCTACAGGTTAATGCCCACGGTATACCGCACAACTCTCGCTACATAGGGCGCATAAACGTTTTCAAAAGTGTCGCCGCCCCCTTATACTGGAAACACAATGATGCCGCTGTGCCGCTTAAGCTTTACAGCTGCTCGAGTTCTGCCTTTGAGCTGCTCTTATAGCGCCTGTGCCAAGACTTTGTAGTATTTTTAGAAATTTATATTGCTTTTGTAAAAAATATTGGTGTATACTATAGGTAAGCGGCTAGTAATGCCACTTAGATCTTTCGTTGGAGGTATTTTTTATGAAAAAGACATTATTTCTTGCAGCGGGTATTTTGTTTACCGCAATGCTGGTAGCGGCGCAAACGCCTCTGGTCATTGACTACAGTTACGACATAAGCGGAAAGGGAACGGCAAAAACCAATTTCCTAACGTTTACCGGGCCGCAGCGTTTTGGAGTGGCGACGCAGGATACTTATGATGCTAAAACAAAAGCATCGCTTCAGAAAACAACGGCGCTTTTTACTACTGCGTATCAGACCGATATAGCAGGCGGCGTAGCGTTTCCCGATGCAGTGCGTGGAATGCTTCTCTTTGCTGTAGCTGACGACACGGTACGGAAAAATGCTGGTCTTCTCATTGAGAAGGCAAAAGACGGCACTATTTCAGTGTATTATGCAAACCGAGGAACAGCCTATCTGATTAGAACTAATAACAAGGGCCAGTTAGGATTCCCCAAAGGCACGTATCAAAAGCGCGTCATAGGTTATGTTGATGCCAAGAACGTTCAGGTCATATCCGTTGATTATACGGATGGTAAGGCGACAACCGGTGATAAAATCAACTGGCCAAAAGTATGGGATGCCAAAGATACGGGTGGCAAGGCTATTGCAGGCGCTCCGGCTACCGTCAAGACCACCAATATCATAGACGATTGGCCTACTTCTGCGCTCTTCCATTTCCAGGGAAGCCTCACCTTAGCGTTTGACAAAAACATACTAACGGTGAAAGGGTCCCTGACCCCGGGTCAAGGCGCTCCTAAATAAGTAGTTCTCAGCCATTTAATCGCTAGCCCTCTTCATCCGAAGAGGGCTTTTTTTATGGATGAGCAATGTTATAAACGCTGTGCGCCGCCCTCTATTTTAGCATTTGATACAAGAGCCTGAGCCGGTTGGCCTCGTTGTTACAGTACCAGCCCGTGATCCACAGGAATTACCGTTCCGTTTATATGAGGGTTTTCAAGCACGGTGAGCGCAACACGGGCAATGTCCTCCGGGCTGAGAGGGGGAACGCCCTGACTGTGGTTGTACTGAACGGCGTCCGCATCGGTGTATTCGGTATCGGTTAAGCCCGGACAGATGACATTGCAGCGTATACCGGCTTTTGCGGATTGCTTTACTACGGACTTTGCGAGAACCGACAGAGCGGTTTTTGCCGCCGAGTATGCGGCGCTTGTGGTGAAGCCGCGAATAGTATCGGTATTAGTGCCGCCAAATAAGAGTATGCGTCCCCAGCGCCGTTTTAGCATCTCAGGCAGCACGGCTGAGATGAGCGTCCCCGGCAAGCTGAGATTTGCCCAGACCAGATCGTGCCAATCGCAGGCGGACATGGTTTCAAGAGCGCCACGCTTAAAAGGCCCCCATGCACAGACGAGTATATCAGGGTGCGCTGTACGCCCAAGCATCTGTTCCACAGAGCTGTCGCTCCTAAGCCGGCAGAGAAATCCCTGCGCTTGAACTCCGGCAGCGCGCAGCAGCTTGAGAGTCGTGTCAAGGTGCGCTTGTGATGAACCGCCCTGAACCGTGATCGCCGCTCCCTTTTGTGCAAGTTCGTAGGCTAAAGCCTTACCGATGCCTCCAGTTCCCCCAATAATCAAAGCATGGCGGCCGCAAAAGTCTTTCACAGAATCAACTCCCAATACCCAACATCAAGCCATCGATCCATCTTGAAGCCAATCTCATTGAAACGAGCTATCGCCTTGAACCCGAACTTCTCATGGAGGGCAATACTGCGCTCATTAGGCAGAGTAATGGCAGACACTACTGCGTGCAGGTCGCTCTTGTGCAGCTTGTCCAAGAGCGCGGCCAAGAGGCGGCTGCCCATTCCCTGCCCTTCAAAGCCATGCCGCAGGTAAATACTGTTCTCCACGGAAAAACGGTAGGCAAAGCGCTCACGCCACTTGTTCACGTACGCATAGCCTATTATCTCTCCTCCATCTTCCCATACCAGCCACGGATACCGCGCCGTAATGTTTCTGATGCGTTCTTCCATTGTTTGAAGCGATACTGGTTCCTGTTCAAAAGTGATAACCGTCTGTTCAATGTAGTAGTTGTACAATGAACATAATGAAGCTGCATCGGTAATAGTTACCGGTCGAATTACATAGTTATTTGAAAGCATAATCTCTCCTTACAGCCACAGACCGGCCTGTTCCAAAGGCGCTGCATCGAGGGCGGATATACCGGCTTTGATACCAGTGCCGTAACGTTGGAATAGCCTGCGGCTGCTATAAATAATCGGCTTTATAGCGCTGTAACTGAGGGTTATCAGGAGAGAGTGCCAAAGCTTGTTTGAGGTATGAAAGAGCGCGGGAGTCTTTTTTACGATGATAGAATTCAAACATGGCGATAAGGGCATCAAGGTTTCGGGCATCCTCAAAGAGACTGGAACGTAAATTACTCAGCAGTAAATCATCGCCCCTTTGCAGCCGGCTGCGTTGATAGTAGTAACGGCTTTTCATAGGGCCGGGTGTAACAGTTGAAAGCTTGCTTTCTATAAGACTTCTTGCCTCATCGGTGCGTCCTGTGTCTATGAGCGCGGTAATATAGACTATACTACCTTCTTCGTTTGATGAATCCTGTTCATAAAGCTCACGAGCATAGGATAATGCCTGTGCGGTATTACCCACGCCATGTTCCACAGTGTAAGCATCAAGGAGATCGTCTGGCAAACGCCGCTGCATAAGGATATAGTTTATGTAAGGTTCTGCTTCCTGCCATGCCTCTTGGCGCAGTGCATCCTTGAGAAGGAGCGCTATGACTTCAAGCGGCGGTTCTTTCGTACCAGCGACAAGCTTTTGGAGCAAGGCGCGCCCTTCATTTCCCTCATCGGCGCGCGGGGAATCCATAAGAACTCTAGCCGTATAAATAACTATTTCATCTTCCGATGGCGATGAACGAAGCAAGGATCGTAAGTAATTAAGAGCTGCATCCCGATTGTGAAACCCTTCATTTTGGACTCTTGCTCTCAGGAACAAATACAAATTGTTATTGCCATTATTAGCCGACGCATAGGCATCTAAAGCTTGCTGCGCCTGAGAAAACCGCCCTAACTCAACGAGAATATGGGCGCGTATAAGGACAAGGTCGCTGTCTTTAGTATTACGTTCAAGTACTTCGCGGGTCGCCGATTCAGCTCTATCCCAGTCTTTATGTTCATAATAGGCTATGGCAAGCTGCCTTTTAATACTGGTATAATCCGGCTGCTTTGTGAGCATATCTTGTAAGATACGAATAGCCTCTTGAGTCCGGCCTGTGTTTATCATCACCCGTGCAAGTCCTAAGACAGCAGGGTACATCTGCGCCGACAAGCGGCAAACTTGCTCATATTTATCGCTTGCCTTGTTCATATCGCCTGAATATTCATATACCAGCCCAAGAAAGTAAGGGGCAAGCACCGAGTTCGAGTTAAGAGCGCCTGCTTGAATCAAATACGGCTCTAGCCTAAGCACTTGTTCGCGCCGAGTTTCTGATAAGATAACTAAACAGGAAAGAATGTATTCAAGGTAATCTTGAGAAGAAGCAAGCGGCGGCGTCCACAGTCCCTGCTTTACATCGTTGATGATCTTTGTATACCGGTGCGTTTGCACCGGGTCTACCGTCTGCTCCTGAAATGGTGTATCAGGATAGATTTGATGTATAAACGTAACAATCACCATATTCATGGTTCGTCCGAATTCGGTAGCGGTTACGGCAGGCATACTGCGGATCAGATCGGAGGCTTGTAACAGTGATTCCGGTGTTCCTATCTCAATAAGTGAGCGAATTTCATCGGTAACACCGCGGGCGCCTGCTGTCCCCTCCGTTGCGGAAGGAACAGCAGATAGAAAAGTGGAAGGAGACGGCATTAGTTGAGTACCGGTACATGCGGTGATTAGAAGCACCACAAGAAAGAAAACGGCTATCATAATGCCGACATTCTTCATAACGTGGTATTCCTCTGATTATCCTTAGTTGCTAATGCAAGAAGCACAAGAACAAGTCCTGCCAAGACAATAATGAGCGGCCACCAATTAAGAACAAATTGTGCAAATGAAAATGAGACCATATCAAGCGAGAAAACAAGAAAAACGAAGCCTAGAAGCACAAAAGCAATAGATGAAACTATATAGTTGGTCTTAAAAAGACCGTAGCGATGCCAGCCTGAAGGAAAAAGCGCCAAGCCGGAAAATACCGAAAGGAGCGGCCATGCTTTTGAAAAAGGTAAAGGAAAAAGGTGGAGCGCTGAAAGCAATAGAAAAAGACCTATTTGTATAAAAAAAGAAGCTAAAAAAAGATAGAGGGAACGCTTCCTTAGCCTGAGGGCTAAGACTGCACAGATAACCCCGGTACTAAAAAACAAGAATGATAGGAAAATAAGGGGCATTGATTCATATTTAAGACTTCCCAATAAAAAAGCGCTTCCTAAAAACATACATAAAAGACCAATAATAAATACAAATCTAACAGTAGTACGACTAATCCGGAGAGGGTACATAAGCATGGAGTATACTACTCTACATCAATTTTGATAAGGGGTTTGAATGTATAACGCCTGAGCGCCGCTTGAATAAGGGTCTTGTTTCTTATAGCAACGGACTCACCCTCCTAGTTAAGGCAAGGCTGGAAGGGGACAAACTTTTAGCTGCTTTTTGCTTCTATCAGGCAAAAGCCGTACTCCGTTTTGGATACCAACGCCATAGCTCAGAAACAGCCTGTGCCTGCTAATCTCTATACTCTATAGGAAACAGTACCCGGTCATGGCTTAACACAGTATGGGGAAAAACAATTTGAGCTTCTTTGAGGAGTAGTTTTAGATCATGGTAAGTATAGCGAGGACTATAATGAATAAGAGCAAGCTTGCGGATACCACCTGCAGCCGCTGCTATATGAGCCGCTTGCTGTGCCGTCATATGCTTTTTAGTACGGGCATCCTCGGAGAGCGCCTCTTCAAACATACCTTCACAGACAAATAAATCCGATCCTGTAACTTCATCGGCAATATCCGGAAAAGCAAGCGTATCGGTTACAAAAGAGAATTTCCGTCCATGTCGCGGCGGCCCAAGCACCTGATCGGGGATTACGATACTGCCATCTTTCGCCTCTACCGTCTTGCCGGCTTGTAACTGCGCCCATAAATGACCACGCGGTACTCCAGCTTCAATCGCTTTCTGCGGATAAAACTCACCGGGTCTCATATCCTCTTCCAAGACATAGCCGAAACATGGCTTGCTATGACGCAAAGGAAAAGCACGTACCCGAAAACCATCCCCTTGATACACAACGCCCGGTGCGGTAAATTCCTGCACCACAATTTCATAATTAAGATACATGTCCAGCACCCGCCTGCTTGAGTCAATATACTCTGCTATTCGAGGCGGCCCCACAATGTACAAAGGATCATCTCGGTCTACTTGAGATGAAAGCATAAGTAAGCCGGGAATACCGGTTACATGATCAGCGTGGGTATGGCTGATAAATATAACGGAGATTTTTTTCCAGCGTAAATTCAAGGCACGTAAACTTACCTGCGTCCCTTCACCTGCATCAAAGAGGAATAGTTCTCCTTCTCTTCGCAGTAATACTGAGGTCAAATGCCGATTTGGTAAGGGCATCATACCTCCACAACCAAGAATAAAAGCTTCAAGATTCACTACCGCAAGTGTATCGAATACACTCGCTTTTATGCAACTCTCTTGTAACTCACCTGCGGATTATGCTATAAATTGTTTTATGTTTATTCGTCCTATTATAGTTAATATTATCTTTGTATTGGTTTTATGCGGCGGCTGCAGTACTGGAAAAAATATAGTTGTGGATACAAGCCTATCCGATGCAGAACTTATCCAGCGAGGACAAGAAGCCTTTGATCTTAATCGGTATCGGCAGGCGATTCAGCACTATACTGTTGTGCTTGAACGAGCTGCCCCTTATTCTGAAAGCTTCTTTGCAGCCGAATATGAGATAGCTTTTGTATACTACAAAATGAAAGATTATAAAGCTGCACAAGTTAAATTCAAAGAGATACTTGCAAACTACGGGAATACTGAGGCGGAATTGTATCCGGCTCAATACAAAATACTCTCTTTGAAACTCTTGGAAAGTATTGAAGAGAAGACAAAGTCTTAAATAAGAAGATTAACTAATAAACCAGTCGGCGCAGGTGCAGCAAGGTTATACGGTAGGGATGATGCAGATGTCCACGTGGTACGTATTTGATCTGCGTACTGCTCGATTAAAAGATCAAAGTTTTCTTCTTTAGATTCCGTTGGTAAGATTATTTTGTTCGGACTTTCTTTTGAAAGGTTTGCTTGCTCAATCAAGGTATTAAGCGTTTTGAGTTTATTGATGCTAATACCTCGTTGTCCTTCAGGCACCAACGTTCCTGAGACATGCTTAAAATGTGAATAAATATAATTAGGTGGAGCAATAGGTACGAACAATTTATCAAAAGTCCGCTGTAGGGTTGGTGCATATCTTATGCCGGTAACCATTAACATTGATAAGGTTCTGTTAGTCATTATAACCCTCGTACTATTTAATCGGACTATCCATCGTTAAACTTAATAAATGTCGATAGTGAGAAGATATATTGCTCCTTTATACCTCTTGAACCGACCTAAGGCTTAGAATTGCAACCAGCTCACCTTTTAGTATACCAGCGTAGCAGGATTAGTTTATAGTCGTGAATTTGGCTTGGATTGGGGTAAGGGTTTCTGTAGAGCGTAAGATGAGACCTCTAGACCGGTTGAGCTTCTTCAACCGGTACGGGTCTTGCAGTTGGAATAAGAACGTAAAGCTTTAGGCTTTGGGGCGGTTCACTCCCCTTCGTACTGAATCAGAGTCCTGATCGTTACATCCGTAAGGAGCTCCTCATAGTGCAAAAAGGGTAGCCCTATAACGCCGAATATCTCAGGCACCGTGGCACCGGCTCTTTCAATAAGTTCTTTCGCCGCATTGAGAGTACCGCCTGTTGCTATGAGATCGTCAAAGAGGAGAACTCGCTTGCCGACCGGCACATCATCAGGTTGGAGTTCAATCTCAGACTCTGTGTATTCGAGGGTAAACTTTTTTGAAATAACCTTTCCGGGCAGCTTCCCTCTTTTGCGGATAAGGATAAGGGGAATATTCATACGCACCGCAAAAGGCGCTGCAAATACAAAGCCGCGTGCTTCAATTGCCGCAACCGCACTGATATCGCTACCCTGGTAAAGTTCAGCCATAGCATCAATACAGTAGGCTAGTGCCTTGGGGTTTGCCAGAATACCGGTAATATCGTAGAACAGTATGCCTTTCTTAGGGAAATCAGGGATTTTCCTAATGAACATATCAAGATCAAAATCTGCCATAGAAGTTCCTCCGAAGCAAGAGTATACCGGTATCCACTGTTTTATGCAACCTTTTAGTAAAAGAGCGTGCGTGCTTATGTGGGTGCAGGCTGCGGGCATGAACGCTTTTCTTGTTATGGTATAGTATATTTCCCTCTTTTGCCTTATATTTCCTTCCATGAATATAATTCCTATGCCGGCTTCTATTGAATACCGCGCCGGATACTTTAAGACCGTCGGAATCCCTCGCCTTAGCGGGGAAACTCGTTTTGAGCCTGAGATGCACAGCTTCCGTGAACAGTTTGAAGGTGCACCGATTGACGATGAAAAGCAGATTATCTGTAGTACAGACGACTCATGCGCCAAGGAGGAGTACCGGATACGAATCGATCCGGAGCGCATCACCGTGTCGGCTTCCTGCCAAACCGGTATGTATCATGGCTTGCAAACAGTCAGGCAGATGCTTTTAGATGAGAGCGCTATTCCATCTGTGCTTATTAAAGACCGTCCCCGCTTCTCATGGCGCGGCTTCATGCTTGATACGGCGCGGCACTTTTATACCGTATCGTTTATCAAAAAGCTTATTGATATTCTGTCGCTACACCACATCAATATTTTCCACTGGCATCTGACGGACGATCAAGGCTGGCGTTTGCCGGTTAAGAGCTACCCGCTGCTCACTGAAATTGGCTCTAAACGCTTGGAGCGCCGACCCGTATGGGGGCGTTATTCAGGCGGCTTTTACACGGAGCAAGATATTCGTTCGGTGATCGCTTTTGCAGCTTCCCGCCATGTTGAGGTTGTGCCGGAAGTTGACTTGCCCGGCCATGCAAGCGCAATTCTTGCCTCGTACCCCGGACTTGGCTGTACCGGAGGGCCTTATCGTGTTGAGGATCGCACCGGTGTTTTCGAGGATGTGCTTTGCGCCGGGACTGATGCGGTTTTTGATCTTGCCGAAGCCGTGTTCGACACGCTACAGGAACTTTTTCCTTCAGAGTATGTGCATATTGGGGGCGATGAAGTGCGCTTTAACCGGTGGGACGCTTGCCCTAAATGCCGGCGGCGTTTAAGTGAAACGGGTCTTAAATCGGCTCGTGAACTGCAAAGCTGGATTACCGTTAAACTGGTAGAGATGCTTGGCCGGCGCGGCAAAACCGCCATAGGGTGGGATGAGGTGCTGGAAGATACGGAGCAGTTCAGGCTGCCTAAAAACGTCGTTGTCATGTCGTGGCGCGGCTCTCAAGGCGGTGAGAAAGCCGCTCGGTTGGGGCATAAAGTTATTATGGCGCCGTCTACCAAGGGCTGTTATTTAGATTACCGGCATAACGAGGATCCTGAGGAACCGGGTCAGCCTGCTATTTCACGGGTCTCCGATACCTATTCGCTTGACCCTTGTGAAAATATGGCGGCGGAGACGGCCGCTTCTGTCATAGGCGGGCAATGTAATTTGTGGTCGGAACTTATCTACGCGGGAAAGATTGCCGAGTATATGATCTTCCCGCGCATTTGTGCTCTTGCAGAGACTGTATGGACAGAGCGCAAAGACTTCGCCTCGTTTACTCAAAGGCTGCCTATACATCAAAACCGGCTTGACCGTCTTCACGTTATACAATACCGAGGGGCTTTATAGCAGGCAGGCAGGCGCGGCCTGTTTCAAAGGTTCTTGTATCGGGAGTAGAGTACGGCTTTTTGCAGGCCAGCCTGTTTCAAAGGTTGTTGTATCAGAAACGGAGTACGGCTTTTTGCCTGACAGCAGGCACAGCCTGCTCTGGGCTAAAGGTCTGACCTGTTTTGGGCTAAAGCTCTGGCCTGCTCTGGACTAGAGGTCTGACCTGTTTTCTGGCTAGAGGTCTCAACCACAGGCTGTTCCAAAGCTTCGGCATTGTATCAGAAGCGGCAGGCCAGCAGCCATAGGCTGTTTCTAAGCTTTCGGCGTGGGATAGCGGCCTTATAACGTTCTAACTGTATGTGGCGGGATGGCTTTTGACTCATCCGGGATGGCTTCTGAGCCGTTATCTTGTGTTTATAAGCCGTTATTATAAATAATAATTAAGGAAGGCAATATGGAGAATCTTAAAGTGAAAAGCCTTAAAACGCGGTTTCTGGCGCTCTTTATCGGATTAAGCGTGTTTGTGGCATTGGCGGTCGGATTGATCATGTATTTTCAATATCACAATTACATCAAAGCCAGCTACGAAGATACCTTGAAGCGGGTGGTAACCATGATCGAAAAACAATATCCCATTTTAACCGATATTGATTACCTTGAACGTGAAGCGGCCGCCATGTCGGATGAACTGTGGGAACTATGCCGGCAATTTGATATTGTCGCCCAATCTTTTGATATGGCCTACGTTTATTATGTACGAAAGGTCGGCGGCGAATACCAACACCTTGTGTCTTCAGACGGCGAAGACATCATGACCCCGCTCTACAGCGTTGAGGATATCGGCATTGAAGCGGACATTGCGTACGATACCCAAACCCTACAGATAGCCAAGCCTACCACTAATGAAGAGTGGGGGACGCTCATATCCGGTTTCCTCCCTGTGGTCAAAAACGGCGTTACCGTGGGCGTCATAGGAGCGGACTATCACATGTCCTTTGTAAAGACGCTGGAACAACGCGCGGGCATCGCATTGGCCATTACTTTTATCATCGTGATTGCCTTCTCGATAGTGCTGGCATTCGCGGCCTCATCCTCCCTCGTCAATCCTATACGGGAACTTGAACGCATAGCCGCATCTCTTGCAACCCTTAACTTTGACGTTTCCATCCCCCGTTTGAGAGAGGACGAAATCGGCGCAATACAGCGTGCGTTCCTTAACATACGGGACAGCCTGCGGAAAGCCATAGACAACCTCCAGACCCATCTCTTGAAAATGACCGATACCGGCAAGAGCCTATCAGGTATTGTCCACCATTCTTCGCAAGCGCTTGAAGTCATCACCGGCTCCATGAACGCCATGCAGACCAAGGCGGACTCCCAGTTGCAATCAATCGAGCAAACCGCGCGCTCCGTTACCGATATTGCCGCGCGCATCGATTCTCTCAATCAGGCGGTTCGGACGCAAAAGGACCATATTACCCAGTCGTCGGCGGCCATAGAACAGATGGTAGCGAATATCGGCTCCATCCGCTCGGTAGCCACGCA
>JAITAM010000019.1 GCA_031284085.1 Spirochaetaceae bacterium | reverse complement strand
GTACGGCTTTTGAAATTTAGAAGAGCCTGCGGCTGGTTTTTCTGTAACTTTTTATTGGAATTTAGTATTTTATACAGTGAGCATGAGAAAAATCCTCCCTCGTAAAGAGGATAATATCTCAAGAAAAATTCAATGTGAGGGGTTTTATGAAACTTGAATCAAAAAACTTGTTTATTTTCAATTTGGTACTCATGGGTATTATTTTTGGGTTTGCTTTGGCATTTTTCTCTTTTTCCTGCCAAATCCCGCAAAACAAAAATACCGCAGAAGCAGGAAAAACAGCGGATGATACCGATGCCGTAGCTATTCCGGCCGCATTAAATGCGCCGATAGTGCAGGCGCAAGAGAGCAGAGGTTCCGTCCCGCAAAGCGCTTTTATAGTTGCTGAAACCCTGCAGAATGTTTTCCGTGCGGTCTCTGAAAAGGTCCTCCCTTCCGTAGTGGAGATAACGACCGTTTCCGTGCGCCGGCAGCAAGCGCCTAACTTTAACGGTATTCCTTTTGAGTTCTTCTTTGGTCCTCAGGACGATACCGAAGAGCAAGGGCAGGAATACCGGTCGCAAGGACTAGGCTCGGGCATCATTGTCCGCCATGAGGGCAACATCTACTACGTCTTGACCAATAACCACGTGGTTACTGATGCTAATGAAATATCAATAGTATCGAATGACGGTAAAGAATACCCTGCGGAACTAGTCGGTAAGGATGAACGCAAGGACCTTGCTATGGTGAAATTCACCACAAAAGATTCTTTGCCTGTGGCTGCATTGGGCGATTCCGATGCGCTGAGAGTCGGTGATTGGGCAATCGCCGTAGGAACTCCAATGGGCTTTGTGTCATCTGTAACCATGGGCATTATCAGCGCGGTAGGGCGGACCGGCGGGCCTGCAAACAATATCAACGACTTTATACAAACCGATGCCTCTATAAACCAAGGCAATTCAGGCGGCGCATTGGTAAACATTCGAGGCGAAGTCATAGGCATTAACACGTGGATAGTGAGCAACAACGCAGGAGGCTCTGTCGGGTTAGGCTTTGCCATTCCCATTAACAATGCAAAGCGTTCTATAGATGAATTCATTCGCACCGGCGAGATTAGCTACGGCTGGCTGGGCGTATCGCTTACAGATCCGAGCAAAGACATACTGCAAGCTCTTAACTTAACCGATAAACACGGCGCTCTTGCATCGCAAGTCTTCTTAGGCTCTCCGGCAGACAAAGGCGGTATACAGCCGGGCGATTTCATTACCCACGTCAACGGGAAGGAAATGCGCGGCATGAATCAGGTAACTCTGACGGTCGGTGAGCTGCTCGCCGGTGAACAGGCGCAGTTTACCTTGATTCGAGACGGTGTTTCACGAAACATTACCGTCCGCATTGAAGCGCGCAATGAACAGGTTACTACCGACAACAAGAAGCTGTGGCCGGGCGTGTATCTCATTCCTATAACCGATTCGATACGTTCAAGCCTCAGATTGGGCAAGGATGCAGGCGGTTTATATGCGGCGCAAGTGTATCCCGGAACGCCTGCTGCGGTTATCGGCTTACAGCAAGGGGACAGGATAACAGCGGTAAACGGGAAGGCGACTGCCGATCTTGCGTCTTTCTATAAAATCCTCCGTGAGAATGCCGAGACAGAGCTGCAGTTTACGGTTATCCGCGGAGACGCTACCTTGAAAACATTGACCATTAAGAAACACGAATAAGCCGCCCCGCCTTCAGGTGGGAGGGCAAGCTTGCATACGGACAGTCTGCCTCTATGGGGGCAGGCTGTTTTTTATGTATAAGCGAGTCCCTTTATGGCCGGACGAGGGTGAATATCAGCTCTTATGGGAAGATTTAGCCAATGCCATGACCTACGGCTGCAGATCGCATTACGATATGATCGCCTTGAAAGGGAAACCCAATCCGCCAAGATACCCCCAAAGTGTTCTTATTGAAACGGGCAATGGCTCTCATTGCGCTATCATGGGAGGGAAGGGTTTTTTTAAGGTTATTTCGGATGACGGGAACACAGTCGGTTATACAAGAAACGGTGATTTTATGGCTGATACTGATCGTGAAATGAAAATAGGGAAACTCGTAATGTTTTATATACGGAGCTATTAAAAGAGGAGAAAAGCCTCGGCATCTTTGAAAGCGCTAAGGCGCAGGAGATGCGCCAAGAATATGCCCGTACTCTAGCTGAAGGTGAGACTTTAGTGAGCAGATCGCATGGCGCTAAAACGGCGGAGCAGTAACGAGAATGTATTATCTTGCCGCAACCGACCAAAGCATAAAGAACCATCTTTTCAAAGCGGAGCTGCTCAAAATAGGGTTGGAAAGATACGCTCAAAGCAATCAAACGGTTGATTTGGCTATTCTTGCTTTAGGAAATCAGAGTAGCCAGCGCGTTCAGTCATATTCAATGCTGCTTTATGAGTATAAATACAGTTGCTATCAATATATTTTGGCTATACTGCCATTTATAAAGTATGAGTATTAAGCACAAGGTCTGACCTGTTTGCTTGAGGTGGATTTCTGGGAGTCAGGCAGCCATTCGAAGGCAAAGCCTGAGGGGATTCAAGGGGCGAAGATTTGCTGGGGCCTGTTTGATGCAGCGCCTGAGACGCCTGAAGGCTTGCCGCACTCGGTTTTTGCGACGCGGACGCCGCATACTTTGGAGTTCAGCGAGGATGAGCGTGG
>JAITAM010000003.1 GCA_031284085.1 Spirochaetaceae bacterium | reverse complement strand
ATGGTCTCGATTAACCTTTGTAACCACATGACAAGTCTTACCCTTGTTAGTTGAACCTCTAAGTTTTCTTGACATAATACTTATATGGTGAAATATGCCTTTTTGCTTCAATAGAGGAGCAAAAATCTTGAAAAATATTTAAGGGGTCAGACCTCGGCTGGAGGAAAGGGACAGACCCCGGTTGGGAAAGGGTCAGACCTCTACCTGTCGCTGTGCTTGCCAGAAACGGGTGGGCTTTGTATACTGTGTTCATTGGAGGAAAAGCTATGGATAATAATACCATTCGTTCATTAGCACAGGATTATATAAAACAAGAACAGGATCCGCAGTTTAAGGCGGAGGTCGAGGCGCTGCTTGCAGCAGAAAATTGGAAGGAATTAGAGGATCGGTTCTACCGACATTTGGAATTCGGGACCGGTGGCTTGCGCGGCGTTATAGGAGGCGGGTTTAACCGGATGAACAATTTTGTCGTTAAATCGGCTACCCAAGGGCTTGCAACCTATGTGAAAAAAGCGTTCGCGGATAAAGCCCGTGCCGGCACGCTCTCCGCAGCCATTGCCTTTGACAGCAGGCACTATTCGGATACCTTTGCACAGGCGGCCGCCCTTGTCTTTGCCGGCAACGGTATTAAGGCTTACCTTTTTTCGTCCCTAGCCCCTACGCCGGAACTGTCCTTTGCCATTCGATACTTAGGATGCGATACCGGTATCGTGGTAACTGCAAGCCACAACCCCAAACAATACAACGGCTATAAAGCCTATTGGAACGACGGCTCGCAGGTTATTCCACCGCATGATAAAGGCATCATAGATGAGGTCAATGCGGTTACGAGCATCAATGAACTTGAGCGGCAGGAAGCGCTTGATAAAGGCTTGCTGCAAATCATTGATCGTGAGGTTCATGAGCCTTACCAATCTATGGTGCGCGGGAAATTGTTCCGCCCCGCTTTGATCAAAGCAAAGGCTCATGAAGTTAAAATCGTGTATACGCCGCTTCACGGCACAGGCGCTTTTCATGTAGAGGCGGTGCTGGGAAGTCTTGGGTTAAAGGTAATCACCGTGCCGGAACAGCGTGAAGGTAACGGAGACTTTCCGACTGTGGCCTTTCCCAATCCCGAAGAAGCGCCGGCGCTTGATATGGCCATTAAGCTGGCTAAGGAGCAAAAAGCCGATCTGGTTATGGCAACGGACCCCGATGCCGACCGCTTTGGTATTGCGCTGCCGGATGGGAACGGTGATTTTATTCTTGTTACCGGAAACCAGCTGGGGTCTTTGCTTGCCGACTACATCTTTCTTTCTCGCAAAGAAACCGGAACTTTGCCGCAGAAGCCGGCTATGATCAACTCTATCGTTACAACCGGTATGCAAAAAAGAATTGCCGAACATTACGGGGCATCCTGCATAGAATGTTTGACCGGCTTTAAGTGGATAGCGGCGATCTGGCGG
The DNA here is from genome assembly GCA_031284085.1 of Spirochaetaceae bacterium. Lineage (GTDB taxonomy): Bacteria > Spirochaetota > Spirochaetia > Treponematales > Breznakiellaceae > BOBG01. The sequence continues at coordinate 6,474 of JAITAM010000003.1, read as the reverse complement.
GAAATGGAACAGAGCAAGGACGGTGTAACCGTCGTCTTTGGGACGGAGGAGAGTTACGGGTTTTTGATTGAGGATGAGGTGCGCGACAAAGACGGTGTGTCGGCTGCTGCGCTTACCGCGGAGATGACGCTTTATTGGAGGAGTAAAGGCAAGACGCTTTTAGACCGGCTTAACGAGCTTTACGTTATAGCCGGTTATTGGCAGGAGATGGGCATTTCCAAGTACTTCCCCGGCATTGAAGGGCCGGCTCTTATGTCTAAGATTATGGCTTCCTACCGCAGCGAGCCGCCTTCCCTGCTGGGCGGGATACGCGTAGAGAAACTGCGTGATTTAAGCGAATCTGTATGGAAATATCCGGATGATCCTGCCCGCACAGAGCCTGTTGCTCTTCCCAAGAGCGATGTGCTGCAGTTCTACCTGAGCGACGGCACAGTCGTAAGTATTCGCCCCTCCGGCACAGAGCCTAAGATAAAGTTTTACGCCAGTTGTTGCGCTTCGGTTGGCAGCGAGGGCCTTGCAGCGGCAAAAACCCACGCGGCAAAAAAGCTGGATGCAATCCGCAAAGATATTCGTGCGGTTATTGGAGACTAGGAGCTAAAAGGAGCGCTTATGTATCAAGCATTTATTGGACTTGAGGTACACATTCATCTGTTGGCCCAAACAAAAGTCTTTTGCACGTGCCGGTCTGCCTTCGGCGATGAGCCTAATACCAATGTCTGTCCGGTTTGTATGGGCTATCCGGGTGTGCTTCCCGTGTTGAATATTGAAGCTATGCGCATGGGTTGTGTCGTTGCACGGGCGCTGAACTGCCATATTCCGGAAAAGACGTGGTTTGAGCGGAAACAGTATTTCTATCCTGACATGACCAAGAACTATCAAATCTCGCAATTTGCCTCGCCTTTAGGGCAAAGAGGGTACCTTGACCTTGAGGGGCGGGGTATTAAAAAAAGGGTGCGTATTCATGAGTGCCACCTTGAAGAGGATGCCGGCAAGATGATCCATAGCGGTAATGTTTCACTGCTTGATTATAACAGAGCGGGCGTTTCTTTGCTTGAGATTGTAACGGAACCGGACATGGAAAGAGGCGAAGAAGCAGAGCTGTTTATTCAGCAGCTCCGCCGAATGGTGCGCTACCTTGGCGTGTGTGATGGCAATATGGAAGAAGGCTCGCTGCGTGCGGATGCCAATGTATCAATCAACCTTCCGGGCAAGGGCTTAGGGCGCAAAGTAGAGATAAAGAACCTCAACTCGTCTCGCTTCGTTAAGCTGGGGCTGAACTATGAGATTATTCGGCAGGGCGCCTTGCTTGACGCCGGAAAAACCGTAGTGCAGGAAACACGCCTGTGGAATGAGAACCGCGATGAGACTGCGCCCATGCGCACTAAGGAGAATGCCCATGATTATCGGTATTTTCCTGAGCCGGACCTGCCCATCTTTGAGCCGGATGCGGCTTTTCTCGCATCGGTTGACGCGTCAATGGTAGAACTGCCTTTGGCGCGGGCAAGCCGTATGGCGTCTCAGTACAAGCTGTCGGAGGAACAGGTTGATTTGATTTGTGAAGAGAAGGCGCTTGCCGACTACTTTGAAGAGGCGGTTGCCGCCGCCTCTGTGCCGGACGCCGCCTTTAGGATTAGCAACTTGCTGCTGTCCGATATCCGCCACCTCCTTGCACGGTCGGGCGCAGACCCTTGCGCTATTGCAAAGTTTCGGCTCACACCCAAGAGGCTTGCCGAATTGGTAACCATGCTGGGAGAGGGGCGTGTTTCGCAAAAGATTGTCAAGCAGACTATTGATCTTGTTTTGGCGGAGGACAAGGACCCTTCGGCAATAATTGCCGAGCATAATTGGGGACAGATCACGGATACTGCCGTCATTGATGCGGCGGTGCAAGCTGTGCTTGAAACGGAAGCGGCGGCTCTAGCGGAGCTGCAAACGAACGCCAATGATAAGCGCAGAAAGAGTATCGGCGCTTATCTTGTCGGCAAGGTACTTTCTGCAACCGGTGGGAGGGCGGACCCGAAACTTGTCCGAAGCCGGCTTGAACAATCAGCCGCAGGCTGTTTCTAATCAGGCACGGCCTGTTTCAAAGGTTGTTGTATCGAGACAGGTGTACGGCTTTTTGCCTGACAGCAGCTGCAGGTTGTTTTTCAGGCACGGCCTATTTCTAATAGAAGCAGGGACAGGTCGCTGCCCCTGCCCATTGATAAAGAGCTAGATAAGAGGTGAACTAGTTCTATTCTGAGATGAACTAGTTCTATTCTGCGGTGAACTAGTTCTATTCTGCGGTGAACTAGTTCTATTCTGAGATGAACTAGTTCTATCCTGAGCTGGATAATTCTACTTCTGAGGTGAATTAGTTCTATTCTGAGGTAAACTGGTTCTATTCTGAGACGAACTGGTTCTATTCTGAGACGAATTAGTTCTATCCTGAGCTGGATAATTCTACTTCTGAGCTGCTTAACCTACTGTCTATCACATCGGGGAAAGTCCATAGGCTGGTTCAGCAGGCTGACTTAGGCTGAGTGCGAGACACATCTGGCTTGTGTTTAGGCTAAAGAAATGGGAATTAAAAGCAGATAAAGTAAGTATGGACCTTGCTAAAGAACACTATGTGCGCATAGCATCATTACTCCCTAAACATCGGGGGAATGTCAAAATAGAGAGGTATGCACGCGCTATGAGAAGCTTGGCCGTATGGTTTGCAGTCCATACATTCCCGTACTGCCTCGCACCCCACGTGGGTACGTGGATTGAAACTACATAACCTAGGAGCAGACTGTGCAGACTTTTATCGATATTGGGGTAAACCTCATGCACCCTTCGTTTAACAAGGATCGGGAGCAGGTTGTAAAGCAGGCGGAGGAGGCCGGTGTGTCCACGCTGATCATTACCGGCACTGATGCGTCCAGTAGTGTAGATGCTTGTGCGTATGCTTCCTTGTATCCGGAAAAACTGTACAGCACAGCCGGTGTTCATCCTCATGATGCAAAAACGTGGAATGATGCTGCCGAGGAAACGGTGCGGAAACTTGCGCAGGAAGACTGCGTTCTTGCTATTGGAGAGTGCGGGCTTGATTACAATCGGAACTTTTCTCCGCCTTTGGTGCAGCGGCGCTGTTTTGAGCGGCAGATTGGCCTTGCCGAAGAGCTTTCCCTGCCGCTTTTCGTACATGAACGGGATGCTTTTGCAGACGTAGCGGCGCTTTTGCGTGCCAATCGGCATAACAGCGCTGTGGTGATACATTGTTTTACCGGAACGGCGCAGGAATTGGAGGAATACCTTGAGCTGGGCTGTTACATAGGCATTACCGGCTGGATTTGCGATGAGAGGCGGGGGCGGCACTTATTGGCGCTGGTGAAGAACATCCCGCCTGATAGACTTATGCTTGAGACGGATGCGCCCTTTTTGCTTCCTCGCACTCTTAGTGTAAAGGTAGCAGCCGGTAGAAATGAGCCACGCTTTCTTCCTCACATAGCTGACTTCATTGCATCGCATCTTAACAAAGATCCGCAGCTTCTGGTGGAAGAGACTCATGGTGCAACCTGTCATTTCTTTGGTATTGATCCAGCCGCGCCGGTGCATTTCTAACAGCCTGCGGCTGCTGACTTGCGGACTTTTGTATTTCTTTCTTTTCAGGTAAGATAGTAGTATGGCACATCATGATATATACGTACACCCTTTAAGAAGTGTTTTTCTGTGTTGTCTTTTAGGACTAGTAGTAACCGGTTCGTGTAGAAGCGAACCTGATTTGGCTAAACAGGATATTGCCCTTTACCTGCTGAGCAACGAGATAACCGATCGTCAGTTCCAATCTCTTATACGCCTCCACCCTGAAGCGGCGTTCTATGCCGGTCTCTTAGCCGAGTCATCGAATAATGATAGAGCTGTAGAGCTTTTCGAGATAGCGCTTAGCAGTAAGAGTCCTTTGGTAAGAGAAGCTGCTGCACAGAAACTGATACGTCCTGCACTTGAACGTGTCGAGCTTGCCAACCGACTCCTCTTGTCAACTCGGCGCACCAACCTCGCTCATGCGGAATTGACGCTGCGCTGCGCCGTCTTTTATACCTTAGGCAGCTTTGCCGATGCACTGCAGCTTTCCACGTATACCAAGCACAGCTCTTGGGATACCGTTATTGAGCTTCTTGCCTTACAAAGCCAGACGGCAGAGCCAGTTGCCGACTTCTTTTTGAACGAGACGGTTGACGAAGCGTTTCTATGGGGATGGGAGGCGGCAGGGCATAGTTTTACTCCTGTGGAAATTACGGCGGTTAATGGGCGGATTGCATCAGCGCGCCGCTCTTATCAGGAGGCCTTGAATCTCTTCAAAGCCGTCCTAGAACAGGATGCGCAGTTTTTCTTTTCCCACCCGCAAGCTCTATTTGATCTAGGCAGGTCTTTTCAATACGTTAGCCCTTCACAAGGCTTAAAGCTCTTTCTTGAATGGGATACTTTACTTGAGAATAGTGATGAGCAGCAGCAGTACTTGGTAGACACTCGCTACTATCTTCAGTATTTTGCAGGACGTATGGAACGCTATCGGGAGCATTACCCGCAAGCAGTGAAGCACTTTGCCCAAGCCCTAAGACTAACAAGCGATCCGGAACAGGAGGATCTGTGTATGTGGTATCTTCTGGACAGCGCTCGGATCAGCAGCCCGGAACAGGCGGTTGAACAGTTCACTCAGTACGCTCCTCTGTGGCATGATCCGGATTACTACTCCGATATAGTAGGCACTCTGTGCCGGCAGTTGGCGGCGCAGGGGAAGTGGCACGCCCTTTTGAACCTCTTTGCTGGCTTGCGCTCGTATGCAGACGGGTCAATGGTCGCACAATATGCGTATATCGTTGCACGCCTTGTTGAAACCGAGCTTGTCTCCTCCACTGACGCCGCACGCCTTTTGGAGCTAAAGGACCCTGCTCAAGTAAGCACGATCCTTTTCACCCAAGCCTTTGAAGAGAAAACGGCCTCTTATTACTACCGCGCAGCAAGCGCTTGGTCTTTGGGGAAGACCGTTGTGCTGCCTGAAACACAGGAGCCGCCCTCCGCTTCGGAGGAAGGGACGGATATGAGCTTCTTTGCGGACTTCTTTGAATACGGCGCAGGAAGGTTTGCCTTTTCCTACATTCAGAAGATGGCTAAGGAGCTTTCTACCGCCGACTTGCGCCGCATCGCCGCCATCTGCTCGGACTTCGGCTATACTCCGCAGTCCATTCGGACGGTGCTGCTTTACCAAAGCCGCCCCGGCTATGAAAGCAATCGGTACGATATGCAGCTTTTGTACCCCCGCCCGTTCTTGGAGATCGTTGAAGACAACGCCCGCAAGACAGACATCCCTGCGGAAGTGCTGTTTGGGCTTATCAGAACTGAGAGTGTCTTTGACCCTGAGGCGTATTCAAGCGCCGGCGCACTAGGCTTATCGCAGCTCATGCCTGCAACGGCGGAGGATGAGGCGCGCCGCATTTTCCGTAACGGCGGCCCCAACTACGGCACGAGACAAACTATTGAGGTGTTCAACCCATCCGTTAATGTGCATATAGGGTCATCGTACCTTGAATACCTTATGCCACAAGTAGAAAACACCCTGTTTGCACTTATGGCATACAACGGCGGTATAGGGCGGGTCAAACGCTGGCGCAACGCAAGCCCCGACCTGCCGGCAGACCTTTTCGCAGAGACGGTTGAACTGACCGAAACACGTGAATACGGCAAACGGGTAATCAGTTCGGCCGCCGTATACGGGTACCTATACTATGCGAAAAGCATGGAGTATGTCGTAAGAGAGTTCTACCAAGCGGCACAGTAACCCAGATCATGTTAGCCTAACAGCCTTTGGCATACTGGCCTAACAGGGTTTGGAGTGTTGGCACAACAGGCTTATAGTTGCCGGCAACTTAGCCCTATAGTTGCTAACAACTCGTGCTTATAGTTTTCATCAACTCAGCTATTATAGTTGTCTCCAACTTAGGCTTATAGTTGTTGCCAACTCAGCTTTAGTGTGGCCAACATAACAGGCTTTGATGTGTTGGTGTAATAGGCTTTAGTGTGCTGAGATAACAGGCTCTGGAACGTTGACATAACAGACTTTGGTGTGCTGATGTAATAGACTTTGATGTGTTGGCATAACAGGTGTTGAAGTGCTGAGATAACAGACTTTGATGTGCTGATATAACAGAGTTTAATATATTGATGTAACAGGCTTTGATGTGTTGATGTAGCAGGCTTTGATGTGTTAGCGTAACAGAGTTTAATATGTTGATGTAATAGATTTTAGTGTGTTGGCATAATAGACTTTGATGTGTTGATGTAGCAGGCTTTGATGTGTTGGCGTAACAGACTTTAATATGTTGGTGTAATAGGCTTTAATGTGTTGATGTAATAGACTTTGATGTGTTGGCGTAATAGACTTTGGAGTGTTGACATAACAGGCTTTAGAAGGCTGGCATAGCAGGCTTTGGTGTGCTGATGTAATAATCT
>JAITAM010000207.1 GCA_031284085.1 Spirochaetaceae bacterium | reverse complement strand
AAGAGGGAGTCTGCGGCATATAGCGCTACAGACTCCCAAAGAGTCTACCTATGGAGACTATACCAAAAACAACAAACGAAACACAAGCCCTCAGTCCCACCCGCCCCGCCAGCCAGCAGCCACAGGCTGTTTCAAAGGTCAGCCACAGGCTGTTTCAAAGGTCAGCCGCAGGCTGTTTCAAAGGTCAGCCGCAGGCTGTTTCAAAGGTCAGCCACAGGCTGTTTCAAAGGTTGGTGTATCAGGAATAGTGTACGGCTTTTTGCCTGAAAGAAGCGGGAGAGGTCTGACCTGATTTTTGGCAGGAGGTCTGACCTGATTTTTGGCAGGAGGTCTGACCTGATTTTTGGTAGGAGGTCTGACCCTTTTTGGGCAGGAGGTCTGACCTGATTTTGGCTAGCCTGTTTCAAAGGTCGTTGCACCGGAAGCGGCGGACAGCTTTTTGCCTGATAGAAGCGGATAAGGGACAGACCTTGCACCAACCGTCTAAAGGTGCTTCAGATAGCTTCTGAAGGTCTTCGCACTACTCGGTGCAGAGTCGTTAGAACAGGTCAGACCTCTTGCCTGTGGCTGCTGCTGTCAGGCAGAAAGCCGTACTTCATTCCCGATGCCAGCACCGAAACTTAGAAGCGGCCTGTGGCCGTTTGAAACAGGCTGTACCTGAAAAACAGGCCGTGCCTGCTTGAAAAGCAGATATAAATCATCTACACTAATTATATGGCTATCTTAAGAACACTACTGGTTTTCGCACTGACTGGATTTACTATGATTGTTTTTATTCCATTTGGGTTGATCTTCTACTTCATAAGCTTCTTCGGATTAAAGAAACAAACCGCTTTCTTAATCTATAAAATTGCCCAAATATGGGCTTGTACTCTTATTAAGTGCACCGGCTGCCCAGTTACAGTAAAAGGCGCCGGCAACATTCCACGAGTAGAGCCTATTTGTTTTATCAGTAACCACGGAAGCGTTTTTGATACTATACTGCTCCTTGCATTTGCCGGCAGACCGGTTGGTTTTATTGCTAAAAAAGAGCTGATCTTTATTCCCTTTATTGATGTATGGATTATCATTTTAGGCGGATTATTCCTTGACCGCAAAAACATCCGCAAGGCGATAAAAACCATTGAGCGGGGCGTCCTTCACATTATCGAAGGTTACGCCATGATTATTTTCCCGGAAGGCACGAGAAGCCGAGGGAGAGGGCTGCTTCCCTTCCATCCCGGCTCCTTCAGATTGGCAGCAAAGTCTAACGCTCTCATTGTGCCTGTTGCCATTTCCGGTAGTTACGATGTGTTTGAGAAAACCGGCCGTGTTCAACCGGCGCCGGTAACGGTGCAATTTGGTATACCGGTCGCCTCTTCGTCTTTACCCGTCACAGGGCGGCGGCAGGTTTTATCAGAACAAATCCATGAGATAATTGAAGAGATGTTGAATGAAGCGGCGAGCATTTAAGCTCAAAGCATGGAGTTTTTGTGAATATTGAAACTTTTAACGATTTGAACGTGCTGCCGGAATTTACTGAAAAGCTGCGCCGCCTCCATATAACGGCGCCCACAACTATTCAGAAACTAGTCATCCCTCGTCTTAATGCCGGCGACACCGTTTTATTCCATTCCGCTACCGGCACCGGCAAGACATTTGCTTATTTACTGCCTTTTCTAGGGAAAATAATGCCCAGAACCGGCGCCGCTTTTCTTATTATAGCGCCGACTTTGGAACTCTGCTCGCAGATTAAGCGCGAGGCGGACTTCCTTCTTGCAGATCAAATACAAACGGCTCTTATCATAGGATCCGCTTCAATAAGCCGGCAAATCGAGAGCATAAAAAAGGATAAACCGGCGGTCATTGTTGGGAATCCTTCGAGGCTTTTGCAGCTTGTTAAAATGGGCAAACTAAAACTGAACAATATCCGCTTCCTTGTTTTGGACGAAGGGGATAGATTGGTTAGCGACGAACAGTACGAACAAACGGCTGAACTATGCTCCGCCATCAAAACAAGCCGGCAGACGGCAAGCTGTTCCGCGACATTTTCGGCTAAGAGCCGTGAGCGGCTCATGCCCCTGCTCGGCACAGAAGCGGTTGTAACCCTTGAGACCAATGAACAGGAAATACTCCGCAATCATATCCAACATTTAGCTTTCTTTGCCGAAGACCGCCGCAAGATCAAGACATTATGCTCGCTTTTGGCGGCGCTTCGTATAAAAAAGGCGCTGGTATTTAGTTCTAGCGCGGGGCAAATCGGTAATATTGTGGCGCAGCTTCAGTACCACGGAATAGCGGCAGGCGGGATTTCAGGCAAGTTAGATAAAAAGCTGCGCAAACATTCGTTTGACGATTTCCGCTGCGGCAGGATCAATGTGTTGGTATCAAGCGACTTGGCCGCCCGCGGGCTGGATATTCAGGACATCAGCCATATTATAGCCCTTGATGTTCCTGAAAACCCCGAAGTCTACCTCCACCGTGCCGGCCGCACTGCTCGTGCCGGCGCCCACGGCACTATGATTAGCATAGGCAATGCACCGCAAATGTATCGTCTTGCGGCACTAGAAAAGCACTTGGGAATTGTGGTTTACCCTCGCATCCTCTATCGAGGGCAGATTATTGCGCCGGAACAACCGTAGGAAGCCGTCGGTAAACCCGCAAATCCGAATCCGGCAAGCCTCCTTTACCTCTTTAGGTAAAGACTCCCGTATCTGTCTGAAACAGGTGCGCCTGCTGGCCTGTTAGACGGAGAGTCGTACTCCGTTCCCGATACAACAACCTTAAAAACAGGCTGGCCTGCTTTGAAACAGACTGGCCTGCTTGACCCCTTTTAGGTTAGCATAAGACACAGACCTCAAACTAGGAAGGGAGACAGATCTTGAAAAATAAAAGTTGTTGCAGTGCTTACAGCCTTATGTGCAGCCTTTTTATGCTGCTGCTATCGTGTTCTCAAGAACCGAAAAAACTATACTTCGCTATTCAATATGAAGATACCTCTCAGTACGAGCCGCTTTCTCAAATATTGGTAGACAATACGGCTCTTTTTGCTTCATTAAACCTGTATCCGTCTCACGATCAAGATGAGAAGCCGGATATATACCTCATCGTTCGCCGTTTCTGGGAGTATGAAAGAACTAATGACGAAGAACTGGTCTTGGCGCAAACGTGCTTTGTGCCTTGTGCAGACGCATCTTCACCGCGCAGGAAGACGACATTAGCGGATTGTCTAGCCGGCTTAGAGAGAATAATTCCAGCGGCGGAACTTGCCCCGCCGAATATTGCGCTGCGTGTGGACGGCCTTTCTCTAGACGATGACGGCTACCCGCTTGTTCAAACCGTAACGCTCAGCATTCGTGAAAACACTGTGCCGGAAAAGGCGCAGGCCAAGAAACGTAAAAGGATCGAATGGGCTGCCCAAGCCTTAAAAACCGCATTGGAAGAGAGCATAACCGTAGAAAAGCCTGCAAAGATTGTATGGATCGCGGCGGCAGGAGACCTTATGCTTGAACGCGGCGCACAAGAAATCCTTCTTAAAGAGGGGCCTGCCGGTATCTTTGGAGAAACCGCGCCTCTCCTCTTAAAAGCGGATGTTGCATTGCTCAACCTTGAAGGCACGGTCAGCAGCAAGGGTAAAAAGATTACTAAATCCTATAACTTCCGCTTTAGGCCGGAAGTCGTGCCGGCGCTTAAAGATGCCGGCATTGATGCGGTACTCTGCGCCAATAATCATATTTTTGATTATGGCTACGAGGCGTTTATTGATACCCTTTCTTATCTAAAAGGCGCCGGAATAGGGGCATTAGGTGCGGGGTTGAACGAGCAGGAAGCAACGCAAGCCTATGTCTTTTCCGCGCTCCCTTATCCGATACAGGTCTTTGGGCTGGCATCTTTCCCGCGTGAGCAGTATTGGGACGGCATGAGCATTGCCGCCGGTGCGGATAAAGCGGGGATTCTCTATGTCGGCAAAGATGGTGCTGAAAAACTCCATTTTGCTCCTGATGATACGACTCTTGATATTGTATTATTTCACGGCGGGGTTGAATGGTCGCACGAACCGAGCAGCGCCACGCGCAGTTTGTGCGCCGACCTCGTTGAAAAAGGAGCGGATTTAATCATCGGCTCTCACCCTCATATCGTTCAAAGGTTTGAGTGGGTACACAATGCGCCGGTCTTCTGGTCTTTAGGAAACTTTGTATTCTCCGGCATGGATAATTCAGGCGGCGATAAAGGTCTCTTTGTTATGTTGGGCTTCTTAGGGAAGCGCCTTTTTTATCTTGAACAGTACCCGCTTATACTTTCCGGACCGCGGACATCAATAGCTTTTTAAGGCGCGCTCTAATCGCTCCTTGCGTTCGGCTGAATCTTTGCGCCAATTCATCGGTCTTCATGCCCTCTTTGTATAGACCGATGAGCTGGCGGTCGAGGGTCTCTGTCCATGCTTTGTTCTTTTCTGACGCCTTCTTCTTTTGCAGCGATGGTGCTATCACGCTCTCTGTTTCTGTTTCTTCTAAAGCAGCTTGCGAGGATTTATTAGTGATATAAATCTGCTGAGAAAGAGGGCTGTGTTCCGGCATAAGCATTTGGGGAATATAGAGAATATTTTTAGTGCGTGTTACCGCAACGTATAAAAGGTTTATTTCTTCATTCAATTTATTTGTGTCGGGCGATTTATCTTTCCTTTGTATTAAGTCTTTCTCGGTAATAAAGTCGTTGACGATTTGAATGGCATCGTATTCAAGCCCTTTGCAGCGGTGGACGGTCGAGAAAATAATTTCCGCCTTTTCTTTCTCATCGCTGTTGATATGCTTTTCTTTGAGTATCTTTATAATACCCGGTATTTCATCGCCGTAGTTCTTTACTATTTCCACCATCATGCCCAACTGTATATCCTCAGTCTTTTCTATATATTCTTCAAGCTCTTCAATGCTCTTCATCTTCTTGATTAGATTATCTTTAATAAGCCGTTTCCTGTCCGAGTAAAGATTAAGAACATCGTATAACGAAGTTCCATCACTCGCATACGTGTATGAATTGATATTGCCTTCAAAATAGATTTGAGAGAGCGTCTCCTTTTCCATTACATATTTCGTTGCTTTTAATAATAAGCCAAGGTTGGTCCGTGCAAGAACCGCTTTTGACTTAACGCCTTGCACCGTTCCTTTTCCGGTAATAGGAATATCAACAGCTTCTTCTTGTATATGCCTTTTCCATTTAATAATCTCCATAGCAAGGTTTGCAATATCTTGGCTGAAACGAAAACTTGTTGAAAGATTGTACGTCTTAAAATCAGACTTCTCCAAAGAATTAACCGCATAGCGCCACCCATAAATCTGCTGATGAGTATCCCCGACTATTACTTTAACCGACTGCTGCTTAAAGAACACATCAAGCATAGCAGGAGAAGCGTCCTGACCTTCGTCAAAAAGAATATAATCGTAGTTGAGGTGCGGACTTAAAAGCTGAAACTTTTTAAGATAAAAATCATGGCTGATCTCTATAGTCCCGCTATTCATCTTGCTGTACAAAGCTTGCGTCTTACTCTCAATGTATTCATAGTACTTTGAGACAAAGTACTGCGCTTTGCTATCGGAAATAGTATCAAGGTAATTGAGTTCCTGTATTGTCTCTTTATCACTGTTGCAAAAATAGCTGAAGAACCTATTGATGTGATTGGCCAGAACATATTCGGTGAGCCTTCCTTCTACGGAAGGTAAGTCAAGCATCTGTACAATTTCATTAGTCGTATAATTCTGTGAATGGATTGTATAACCGTGCTTGAACACGGTGTATCTGTAGGCAAGAGAGTGGGCGGTCTCCACTTTTACATGGTGAAGACCCTTATCAAAGAACTTCTTTGTCGCCTCAAGCCTGACGGATCTATTAAACGCGAGGTACAGTATGGAACTGGCTTTGAGACGCGTCCTTGCATATTCAATAATAGTTGTTGTTTTACCGGAACCGGCAACGGCGTTTATCTTAATATTGCCGGTTGAGTTAATGATAGTGTTTTGTTCGTCAGTGAGGTCCACAAAAACCGCCTCGTCCGGCGCTTCTTATTGAGAAATTATTTCATCTCGTTTGGCAAGCGTAATTGACAAAGTAACCGGCGTTCCGCCTCGCATTATTTCTATCTCAATCTGTTCGCCCGGTTTATTATCTTCCAGCGCCGCATAAAAATCGGCCAGAGTGCCGGTCTTCATACCATCAACCTTTGTGATAATATCACCGCCTAAGTATATCACGCTTGAACCGTAGCGTACGGCTTCGCTTCCCTGACGCAGGCCGGCTTTTTCGGCAAGTCCATTACGCTTGGTCCGTGAAACCAAAAGCCCTGAATTTACCGGTAGCTTTGCATAACTTACCAAAGCAGGGAAGAGCTGCACCACCGATGCGTCAATCCATCCACGCCGGACATTACCGTAACTGATCAGCTCCGAGACTACCCGCTTTGCGGTATTAACCGGCACGGCAAAACCTACGCCCACTGATCCTCCTGATGGAGAATAGATCATCGTATTTACCCCTATCATGCGTCCTTGTGCATCAAGGAGAGGCCCGCCTGAATTGCCCGGATTGATGCTGGCGTCGGTTTGTATCATATCACGGATGATACGGTTAGAAGATATTTGAATAGGGCGGCCGAGTCCTGAGACGATGCCGACGGTGAGCGTCCGCTCTAAAGCAAAAGGGTTGCCTATAGCAAGCACTTTTTGTCCTACTTTAAGAGTGCTTGAGTCTCCAAAGGGTATGGTGTGCAGTTCCATATTTGCAGGCGGTATAAATTTAAGCACGGCTATATCGTTTTCCGGATCCGTGCCTATGATTGTTCCCTCAAACTGGCTGCCGTTTGATAAAGTAATGAAGATTTTGTTTGCTTTTTCAATAACGTGGTTATTGGTTAAGACGTATCCTTGCGGATCAATGATGGAACCGGACCCTGATCCGCCTTCCTGCAATACAGGCTCTAAGAACCAGTTTATCGCTACGGTTTCCGTTGTAATATTGACTACGCCGGCGTTGTATTTATCGTAGACCATAATATTGATGCGCTCGTCATCCGTGTAAGGAATAATGTCTGCTGTGGACAGAGGAGTTATATACCCATCCGGTTCCGTCTTGACCGTAGCATCAGCTTCTTTCTGAAGATTTTTAGTAGGGAGGCTGCCTACTAAAACACAACCGGCTATGACTACGGCTGCAGTTACCGCGCTAACCGCAGAAAAAAATATAACTTGTCTTCGGCTATACAATTTCACAATATCCCCCTTTAGCACAATAAAAATAAATTTAATTTATAGATAGCAATTACAGAGTATCGACAAAACCCGCTTTCCGTCAAGCAGGCACGGCCTGTTTCAAAGCAGCCATAGGCTGTTTCAAAGCAGCCACAGGCTGTTTCAAAGGTTGTTGTATCAAGGGTGGAGTACGGCTTTTTGCCTGCCAGCAGCCCGCCAGCGGGTTTCAAAGGTTGTTGGTATCAGAAACGGAGTACGACTCTTCGTCTAACAGCAGCCCGCCAGCGGGTTTCAAAGGTTATTGGTATCAGAAGCGGCGTACGGCTTTTTGCCTAACAGCAGCCCGCCAGCGGGTTTCAAAGGTTGTTGGTATCAAGGGTGGCGTACGACTCTTCGTCTAACAGCAGGCACGGCCTGTTTCAAAGATTGTTAGTATCAGAAACGGAGTACGGCTTTTTGCCCGCCCGCCGCAGCTTGCAGGCAGGCCCTTTCCGAACCCCGCTAGTTCACCTCAGAACTAGAACTATCTAGCTCAGAACTAGAATTATCCAGCTCAGAACTCAAAACATCTAGCTCAGAACTCAAAACATCTAGCTCAGAACTCAAAACATCTAGCTCAGAACTCAAAACATCTAGCTCAGAACTCAAAATATCTAGCTCAGAACCAGAAACACCTAGCTCAGAACCAGAAACACCTAGCTCAGAACTCAAAACATCTAGCTCAGAACTCAAAATATCTAGCTCAGAACCAGAAACATCTAGCTCAGAACCAGAAACACCTAGCTCAGAACTCAAAATATCTAGCTCAGAACTCAAAACATCTAGCTCAGAACTCAAAACATCTAGCTCAGAACCAGAAACATCTAGCTCAGAACTCAAAATATCTAGTTCAGAACCAGAAATATCTAGCTCAGAGCCCCGGCAATTCCCTTACAGGCCGCATCGCCGGGGTTGGAGAGAAGAGCCGGCTAACTCGAACTGGGATTGTGCGAAACGCTGTGGGGCTTG
>JAITAM010000028.1 GCA_031284085.1 Spirochaetaceae bacterium | reverse complement strand
GTTAATTGACAGGAAGGCTCATGGCGCTTAGGCGTTTTTGAGTATGGGGCTTTGCGCAGTGCGCAAGCCCCGTCATTTATCTTATAAGCCATGGCCTTTAACTCAAAGGTCATGGCTTTTGTCTTAGGGGCTATGGCCCCGCAAGTCGCGGGGAACGGCCCGCAAGTCGCGGGGGATGGCCCGCAAGTCGCGGGGAACGGCTTTTGACTCATCCGGGATGGCTTTTGACTCATCCGGGATGGCTTCTGACTCATTCGGGGTGGCTTCTGACTCATTCGGGATGGCTTTTGAGTCATTCGGGGTGGCTTTTGAGTCATTCGGGGTGGCTTCTGACTCATCCGGGATGGCTTTTGAGTCAGAGGAGAAAAGTTTTCTTGTGGAAGGAAACGTTTGCCGTGGAAGGAGATGGGCGGGGGTATATACGAAAGAGTGCGTATATACCGTAGTTATGCGCAGCGCAATACCCGCCTAAATTTTTCTGAAAATTGTACCAAGCGGCTCCGCCGCTAATATACTATAAAATAAAGTAAAAACTGTTTTGGGATGGCTTTTGACTCATTTGGATACAATACCGAAGTCTGGCCTATTCAAGCAGCCGTATGCGGATGATACCGTCAACGGCTCTGAGAAAGCGCATGGAACTTTCAGGAATCTTCTGTTCCGTGTCAATAATGTTATACGCATATTCATCGCGGCTTTGGTTGATCATATTAACAATGTTAATGCCGGCGCTTGCAAGAATCGTGGTGATTTGCCCAACCATGTTCGGAATGTTCCGATTTATAATCACAATGCGGAAAGCCCCGTTCCTATCCAAACGGCACACAGGAAAGTTGACCGAATTGCGAATAGAACCTTCCTCAAGAAAGCCAATTAGCTGCTGCACCGCCATAAGAGCGCAGTTTTCCTCTGCCTCAGGGGTCGACGCGCCTAAATGCGGTATGCAAATGACTTTTGGGCAGCCCAAAAGTTCTGCCGAAGGAAAATCCGTTACATAGCAGGACAATAAATTTGTGTTCAAAGCCTCTATCAGCTCGCCTTCATTGACCAACCCGCCCCGTGCAAAGTTAAGGAGGCGGGCGCCCCTCTTCATAAGCCGCAGTTTTTCAGCATCAAAAAACCCTTTGGTATGCGCAGAAAGCGGCACGTGCAGCGTTGTATAATCCGCTTTGGACAAAAGCCCTTCAAGGCTGTCCGCCCGAATGACCTGCCGCGACAAGTTCCACGCCGCCTCCACCGAAATATAAGGATCGTAGCCTATAACGTTCATGCCCAAAGCAATAGCGTCATTGGCAACCATAACCCCAATAGCCCCAAGCCCAACAATGCCAAGTGTTTTCCCTTTAATCTCAGGGCCGGCAAAGCGTGTTTTCTCTTTTTCGACTATATCAGGCACCTGATCCGCTTGGTTGGCAATGGACAGCGCCCACTGTATACCGTCTGAAATACCGCGTGAAGACAAAAGCAAAGACGCCAAGACCAGCTCTTTCACTGCATTGGCGTTTGCACCCGGCGTATTAAACACAACGATACCCTGCGTACTACATTCCTTAACCGGAATGTTATTGTAACCGGCGCCGGCTCGTGCAATAGCTTTAAGCGAAGAAGGAAGCGAAAGACCGTGCAAGTCGCCGCTTCTCACCAGAATTGCATCGGGATTGGGCAGGTCGCACGCTACTTCATAGCGTTCCCGACTGAACAGTTCCAAGCCCTTAGCTGAAATTGTATTCATAGTTTGTATACGAAACATAATAACCTCCACTTAAACCTTAAAATGCTGTGCGAAATCTACCAAAGCTTTGACCCCTTCTATCGGCATAGCGTTGTAGATACTTGCCCGTATCCCGCCGACAAGCCTATGCCCTTTAAGGTTTATAAGCCCGCGTCCGGCGGCTTCTTTCAAAAAACGCTGGTCAAGTTCCTCATTCCCCGACACAAAGGGAACGTTCATAATACTGCGGAACTGCTTTTCGACCGGCGAATGAAAAAGCTTAGAATCTTCAAGAAAATCATAGAGCAACTGCGCCTTCTCTTTGTTTATGGCTGCTATTGCAGGCACGCCGCCGAGTTTTTCAAGCCACTCAAGCACAAGAGCAATAATATAAATACCGTAGCATGGAGGCGTGTTGTACAAAGAATGTTCCTGAGCATGAATATCGTAGCGGAGCAAAGCCGGCGTCCATGACGGCGCATGTCCGATAAGATCGGTGCGCACAATAACGACTGTTGTGCCTGCGGTGCCTAAGTTCTTTTGTGCGCCCGCGTAGAGCAGGCCGAATTTGGATACATCAAGAGGCTCGGACAAGATACAAGAAGAAATATCCGCAACAAGCGGCACGGAGCCGGTATCAGGAATATCAGTCCACTTAGTGCCGACTATGGTATTGTTCAGCGTGATGTGATAGTAAGCGTCCTGTGCGGAAGGCGCGGGGGCAGGCGGTATAAAGGTATAGGCTTTATCTTTTGACGACGCCCTTACCGCTACATTTACATACTTGGCAGCTTCATCGGCAGCCTTCCCTGCCCAAATACCGGTGTCTATGTAAGAGGCGGTCTTCTTTTGCTCTCCTTGTTCCACGCCGGCAAGATTAAGCGCCGCCATAGAAAACTGCAAGCTCGCTCCGCCTTGTAAAAACAGCACTGTATAAGTATCGGGAATTCCCATAAGGGATCGAAGGGAGCTTTCGGCTTTTTCAATAATAGCCTCAAAGTCCTTTGAGCGGTGGCTCATCTCCATAACCGATTGCCCGCTATCGCTGAAGCAGCAGGTTTCTTTTGCAGCTTGCTCTAGTACCGGAAGCGGTAAGATTGACGGCCCGGGCGAAAAATTATATACACGTTTCATAAATCCTCCTCAAAAACGTGAAAGTTTTCACACAGTAAAATAAAGAAGGACTTATGTCAAGGTGTCTCAGATGAGCCGGCGCTCCTGCCGCATTTACTCAGAACGCCGGAAGCCGCTCTCCGCCTTTGATACCTGCACCGGGAACTTAGAAGCAGCCTGCAGCTGCTTAGAAACACGCTGGCGTGCGGCTGCTATCAGACGAAGAGTCGTACTCCATTCCCGATACAAAAACCTTTGAAACAGGCCGTGCCTGTCCCGATACAAGAACCTTTGAAACAGGCTGGCCTGCAGGCAGAAAGCCGTACTCCGCCTTTGATACCTGCACCGGGAACTTAGAAGCAGCCTGCAGCTTGCAAGCAGAAAGTCGTACTCCGTTCCCGATACAAGAACCTTTGAAACAGGCTGGCTTGCAGGCAGAAAGTCGTACTCCGCCTTTGATACCTGCACCGGGAACTTAGAAGCAGCCTGCAGCTGGCAGGCAGAAAGTCGTACTCCGCCTTTGATACCAGCGCCGGGAACTTAGAAGCAGCCTGCGGCTGCTTAGAAACACGCTGGCGTGCGGCTGCTATCAGACGAAGAGTCGTACTCCATTCTTGATACAAAAACCTTTGAAGCAGCCTGCGGCTGCTTAGAAACAGCCTGGCCTGTGGCTGCTTTGAAACTCTACTGTAATTATAGAAGGTTATAGTTGGAAACGAATACCAAAGCTAAGACCCCAGTTGCCTTCAAAATCAGTCGTGCCGTTGAACATATTGCCTATCTTTTTAGCATCACCACCAAAGGAATACATAGCAGTCAGATCAAAACGGATAAAAGCGAGGTTAAAAGAAAGTCCGCCGAATGCCCGGTAACCCCAACCATCGCTTTTTTTCTTGAAAGAAAAACCGTCGCCAGCAACCTCCACACCGATATCCTCAAGCCGGTCTTTGTCAGCATCGGCAAGCTTTGCGCTTATTTCATAGCCGGCGCTCGATTGGGAATAAGTTGCGCCCAAGCCAAGGTAGGGCGTAAAGATTAGCAAGGATTTTGAAATCTGTGCATTAACATCAATGCCGCTCGTTTCCCACATGAGGTCTAAGTCGGGATTAGAAACGGCGATTTTCTCAGTTCCTATGAAAAAGTTCTGGTTAACCGGAAGCGTCGTACCAATGCCGCCCCTTAGGTAGTTGTAACCAAGCCCGACGGAAACATTGGGCAGGATCAAATTCTCTCTAATCACCGCATAACGAATGTCCGCGCCGACCATGAGATAATCAAAGCGCAGCCCTTCGCCAAGGAAATCCTTGATTTCTTTTGGTATGTAACCGAACTTCACCCCAATATCAAAGGGAAGAATAAAACCACCCAGCCGCGCCTCAAGAGCGTAGGCAGGGATAAGGGCGCCGGTGCTTAGACTAAGCCATTCCGGCATTGAAACACCGAACTGCTCAAGCAGCGTATCAAAAGAACGGACGTTCATTGACGTAAAGCCGCCGCTAAGCCCGACCCCGAAATGAGGGAAATTGCCGATATAGGCATCCGACCAGTTAAGTCCAACTGTGGAAGTAAACGGCAGCACGCCAGCCATGCTACTGGAAAATTCACCGACCGTATCTTTTAATCCACCAATATCTACCGAAAAAACAGAAGCGGTACTGAGTACCGATACAAGTAAAAGCGCTTTAAGCTTCTTCATAAAAACTCCTTTATTAGAATATATAAATAGTATAGCGCTTAGAGAGAGAAAAATACGATATTATGGGGAATTTTTCTTGAAAACTTGCATTAAATGCGCTTCTTCGCCTCCGGATAGGCTTTCGGGAATGATGATAGGAAGGGACGGATCAGGCGGCAGCAAGAAACCGGCGGCAAGGAAACGCCTAAACAAAGCTTCATACTCAGGCAAAGCACAGTGCTTTTGAGAGCTTTGTGCATACACATAAATCCCCCGCATTTCCCACAAACCATTCCGTATACTCTTTTGCAGAAGCGGAGAAACGGTTCTGCCGGCCTTCTGTGCGGCAATAAGATCGTATACGGCTCGTGTAGCCCCTGCCAGCAATGCAGGAGAGAGAAGGTCGGATGCCGCAGGAAAGTCCAACTGCGGATCCAAGACCAGTACTGAAGGCGCCCATGACCACGGCAAAACCGGCAGCAAAACGGGCGCTGAAGACGGTTCTACAAACGGCCGCCATAAGGCACAAGACGCCTCCGCATGGGAAGCAAAAGCCGGATCCACGATGCCGCCTTCTCTTGGATAACCGGCTTTCTGCAATGCTTGGAACATAACGCTCTTATGTTGATACAGTCTAAAAGCTTTCGCCGGAAAGAGACTCTCAAGAGCTTTCAAGAAGCGCCTCTGTGCCGGATGAGGGAACGGCGCCAACAAGGCACGCTCCACACCGCTTTTCATCTCACGAAGCACATGAGGCGGCTTATGTCCAAGAATTGCCTGTCCTCCGTCTTGCCACAGATCAACTATGCGGGTGCCGTCTTGGGTGTATAAATAGAAGCCGCGCGCCCTCATAACAGCGGGAATAGTGGAGAGCAGGGACATTTTAGGCGCCGATACGCTTGCCAATAGCCTGCGCCTGCTCGTCATTCAACAGTACTTCACTCCAGTTGACCAACATTCCCTCTTTTTCCATGGCTCGCATGAGGTTAGCCAGAGCTTTTGTGGTAAAAGGGCTGGTTTTTTTAAGGAAGGCCGCGCTTTTCTTTCCTCCAACGCCGCTTCCTGCCGCAAGTACTTGGGAGAGAGGGTCGGGCATCTTGCCTCCAAAGAGCGACACCTGCTCGGCTACTACTGCAAGGTACTCGTAACCGGGGAGTCGAAACCCGTCCTCTGTCCATACGTTAATAATATCCACTCGGTGTCCCATGGATTCCATGCCTTTCTGTAAGGCTTTAACATAACTAGGTATTTCTTTTCTTTGTGCCGTAGCACTGACAATAGCGATTCGCATAGGACAAATATACCATAAAAGCAAAGCTCCAGCCACAGGCTATTTCAACACAGGCACAGCCACAGGCTGTTTCAAAGGCTGCTGTATTGGGAGTAGAGGTACGGCTTTTTGCCTATTACCAAGAGATGAAGTACTCTTTGTCAACAGGCACGGCCTGTTTTTAAACTTCGGCGTTGTATCCGTGAATGGCATACGGCTTTTTGCCTACAAGCAGCAGCCGCAGGCTTCTTAAGATGCGGGAGTCTTTGCCGAGAGATGCGCTTCTCTCGCTGGAGAGATGCGGAAGTCTTTACCGAGAGATGCGGGAGTTTTCTTGAGAATGAACGGTGAGTTTCCCCCCTTATTTAAGGGCGTAGCCCTTTTGGGGTTTAATACCCCGCCCCTTGGGGCGCTTCTTACTGGGGGTGCGGGGGATTTGTTCCCCCGCATACACAAAGCCTTCAAGAAGAAATCTTCGA
>JAITAM010000193.1 GCA_031284085.1 Spirochaetaceae bacterium | reverse complement strand
CCCGCTGGCGGGCAAAAAGCCGTACACCTCTCTCGATACAACAACCTTTGAAACCCGCTGGCGGGCAAAAAGCCGTACCTCCGCTTCCGATAGAACAGCCTTTGAAACAGGCTGGCCTGAGACCTCTAAGCCCAAAACAGCGCCGAAAGTCTGAAGTCCGCTGGCGGGCGGGTTGTGCTACTTCCATAGTAGTTGGTTTTTATGCTACGCTTTGCTATGGACAAACTTATTATTAAAGGTGCGCGTGAACACAACCTTAAAAATATCGATGTTGAATTACCTCGTGATAAACTTATCGTTATTTCAGGGCTTTCCGGTTCCGGCAAAAGTTCTTTGGCTTTCGATACTATTTTTGCCGAAGGTCAAAGACGGTATGTGGAGAGTCTCTCTTCGTATGCCAGACAATTCTTAGGAAGATTGGATAAACCTGACCTTGATTATATTGAAGGTCTATCCCCTGCAATCGCCATTGAACAGAAAACTACCCACCGCAATCCCCGTTCTACGGTCGGCACCGTTACCGAAATACACGACTATTACCGGCTTCTTTTCGCTCGTATCGGTGTGCCTCATTGTCCTTCCTGCGGCAGGGAAATCCGTGAGCAGCCGGTCGACCAGATCATCGCGGCTATTCTTGCATTCGGCACCGGCACGAAAGTGCAGATTCTTGCACCGGTTATTCGTGGAAAAAAAGGCGAACACCACAAAACCATTGATGAGGCAAAAAAAGCCGGCTTTGCCCGCCTCAGAGTCGACGGGCTTATGATGAGCCTTGATGACCCTATCAAACCGGATAAACAAAAAAAGCATACGATTGAAATCGTGGTTGACCGGCTGATAATTGGAGAACAGGTGCGCACGCGGCTTGCCGATTCGGTGGAAACGGCTTTGCAGGCGGCAGGCGGGATCATGCTGGTAATTACCGGAGAGGACGGCGATTGCACGGAGCATTTTTTCTCACAGAACAATGCCTGCCCAGAGTGCGGTATCTCTATTCCGGAATTGCAGCCGCGGCTCTTTTCGTTTAATAATCCTTTAGGCGCTTGTCCTGAATGTTCAGGGTTGGGCGCAAAGATGGAATTCGATCCTGCGCTTCTTATCCCTGACCCCTCTCTTTCTTTTAATGAAGGCGGCATTGTTCCCTATAACCCTGAGTCTTCTTGGCATAGAAGCCGATTTGAAAGCCTTGCTAATCATTATAAGTTCAGCCTCGACACCCCGTTTGCAGACCTGCCCAAACAATACCAAGAGGCGATTCTCTATGGCAGTGATGAACGCATTGATGTCCACTATGAAAACCGTGATAAAACCGGGCATTTTGAATATACGACGCGGTTTCACGGTATAGTAGCCGATCTGAAGCGCCGGTATAAGGAAACGCAATCGCAAGGAGTAAAAGACTTTCTAGAGCGCTTTATGAGTCAGAAACCCTGCCCACTTTGCGGCGGCAAGCGTTTCAAGCCCGAAGTGCTTGCGGTAACGGTTGGTAATAAGAATATCTGGGAATTATCGAGTATGTCGGTCTCGGATACCCTGCGCTTTTTTACAGAGCTGCAGCTTAGTACAACAGAAGAGCAGATCGCTTTTCAAATCCTGAAAGAAATTAAGGCGCGCCTTGGGTTTTTACAAAATGTAGGGCTAGAATATCTGACGCTGGAGCGTGCGGCATCGACGCTTTCAGGAGGCGAAGCGCAGCGTATTCGGCTTGCCACACAGATAGGCTCAAGCCTTGTCGGGGTACTTTACATTTTGGATGAGCCGTCCATAGGTCTGCACCAGCGCGATAACCAGCGCCTCATCGACACGCTGCTTTATTTGCGCAACCTCGGTAATACGCTCATTGTTGTTGAGCATGATGAACAGACTCTTCGTACCGCAGACTACCTTGTCGACCTTGGGCCGGGCGCAGGTGTGCATGGCGGATACGTTGTGGCGCAGGGGAGTCCGCAGCAGGTTATGCAAGTTGCGCAAAGCCTTACGGGGCAGTATCTCGCCGGCACTTTAACTATGGAGCTGCCTGCACAGAGGAGAGCCGGCAACGGTAACCGGATACGCATAAGCGGTGTGCGCCAGCATAATCTAAAGAATATCACGGCGGAAATCCCTCTTGGTACGTTTACGTGCATAACGGGTGTATCCGGTTCCGGTAAATCAACCTTGCTCTCGGATGTTTTGTATCCGGCTCTGATGAACCGAGTGCAGCGTTCTTCGACGCGGCAGGAAGGGTCTTACCAAGAGATAGTCGGGACTGAGTATATAGACAAGGTTATTGCCATTGATCAAGCGCCTATAGGGAGAACGCCGCGTTCTAACCCCGCGACTTATGTTGGCGTCTTTTCAGGTATTCGTGATCTTTTTGCCGATCTTCCTGAAGCAAAGATGCGGGGTTACAAGGCCGGGCGCTTTTCTTTTAATGTCAAGGGCGGGCGCTGCGAGCATTGCGACGGCGCGGGGACCATTACTATAGAGATGAATTTCCTGCCTGATGTCTACGTTACGTGCGATCTATGTCAAGGGAAGCGTTTTAACAAAGAAACACTGGAGATTCGTTTCAAGGGAAAGAATATAGCAGACGTGCTTGATATGACCATTGAAGAGGCTTCGGATTTCTTTTGTTCTATCCCACACATTGCACGGAAGATGGAAACGCTTCTGTCGGTGGGCTTGGGTTATGTGCAACTGGGGCAGTCGGCGCTCAGTCTTTCAGGCGGAGAGGCGCAGCGGGTAAAACTTGCGTTGGAGTTGTCAAAACGCTCCACTGGCAAAACCTTTTATATTCTGGACGAACCGACCACAGGGCTGCATTTTGCCGATGTTAAACAGCTCATGGCCGTCATTCAACGGCTGGTTGATCAGGGCAACTCCGTTGTTATGATAGAACATGACCTTGACGTTCTCTTGCAAGCCGATCACCTCATTGATTTAGGGCCGGAAGGAGGTGAGCGCGGCGGTGAGATTATTGCAACCGGCACACCGGAGGAACTTGCGTGCTTTGAGCGTTCCTATACCGGACATTTTCTAAAGCGGATGCTGGAACGTATCAAAGCGTAACGGCCAAAGACGTGCGTGATTGTTCTGAGCGTGGCATCCTTTGTTATGGAAGACAAACCTTTTGTTCTTGTTGAAACCGCCGCCTACCTTGTTTTGTATAAGCCTCCGCTGCTTCATTCTGTGCCGCTGAGACAGAGCGGCGAGCAGACTTTGCTGTCTTGGTGTGCCGATCGGTTTCCGGAAGTCATGTCGGTACAGGGCAAAAACCCTTGGGAAGGAGGCATACTGCACCGCCTTGATTATGAAACGAGGGGTTTAATCCTCTGCGCACGCAATCAGCGAGCTTTTGACGCACTGTCTGCACAACAAAAGGCCGGCATGTTCCGTAAACAGTACCGAGCATTAAGTGCAAAGACAGAAGAGGCGCTTTTAGCCGGTTTTCCTCCGCGTCCTGCGGCTGCTTCTCCCCCGTTTACGCTTAAAAGCGGTTTTAGAGCCTACGGTCAAGGGCGGCGCATAGTACGGCCTTTGGCGGCTAATGCTAATGTATACTCTACGGCCATTATAGAGCGCCTTGATTGCGGCACGGTATTTCAATGGACCATAGAACTGTGTCGAGGTTTCCGCCATCAAGTGCGCTGCCATCTTTCATGGCTTGGGTATCCAATCTTAAACGACAGTCTGTATGGAGGGGAGGATTTAGGCGGGACTTTGGAGCTTTGTGCCGAGGGCTTGTCTTTTTTTGACCCGTTTTCCGGCAGGCCAGCGGCAGCAGGCTGTTTCAACGTTACGGCGTTGTATCAGGAACAAGGCACGGCTTTTTGTGGCTCGTAGGGAGTTCCGCGCCTGCAAGCAGCAGCCCAAGACAGGCACTCTGTACTACATGCGAGGTCTGTGCCTGCGCTGCTGTCAGACACGATCAGCTTCTATCAGACCTTTGATACAGCCTTGCCAAAAGCTTTCGTGCAATACCTAAACCCGCCCTATCTGCGCATTTGCATCCATGAGAGAAAGGGGCGCTGTCAATCCGAGTGTTCAGTATTTTCTGCCCCTACCTTTTTGAGCAGAGCGAGGAAGCCTTCTATTTCCGCCCGCACCCGCTTGAGAAAACTCTTGTCGGTTGACGGAGGGCGGCATCCTTCGGTAGCGGCACATTCGGGAAAATGAGCGAAAAGATAGTCGCACTCGTCAAGCACACGTTCAAGGTTGTCGGGAGGGACGCCGCCGCCGAGCATATCGCGCAGAAGGACAAGCCGTTCCATCTCACTTTTTACAAAGTGGTCGAGCGCGCCTGCCTGAAAAGCGCTTTCTGGGGCGGGCGCGTTGAGGGAAGGAGAACCGCTTGCTAAAAGCGTAAGCGCATCTGTGCAGGAGAGAGTGCGTAATCCAAGCGGCAAGCCGCAACCGGTTATATCAAAAAGCCGCAGATAATGGGAGAATTCCTGTTCAAATAAATCACGGTAGCCTTTTAATACCGGATCGGTACGCACAAAAGAGCCGTCCTTTGAGAGTGTAGCTCGTGCGCCTGAGCGGAATGCCGGCTGCGCATTTAAGATAGTTTTTAGCCGTGTTTGTACCGCCAACTTTTCACGATGCGAAGGGGTGGAACGTGCATGGTAAGCATCGAGCGTAAAAGAAAAATCAAGTCCCGCACAAATCACCGGCCCTCGCGAGAGCTTCAAGGCCAGAGCCGTTGCGCTTAGCCCCACAGAGCCAAGCGGGGCAAGTGTTTCCGGTAAAAGGTGAGCGGCATGAAGCCGGTCAAAGAACCGCAACTGTGTCCACACGGTCGCAAACAAGAAGACAGGACCGCCTAGAATACGAGCCGTAGCCGGTAAAGCCGAAAGATCCATTGCAAGCGGCGTCTGCCAGCCTAGAGCGCCTACAAAATCACGCAGATTCCAATGCTGGCTTTCCAAAGCAACGACAAGATCAGGGCGGATATTCCGATCGTGCAAAGCCGGCAAGCACGTATCAACCGCGACAATACAAAAAGGACGCTCATGCGGATTACAAAGCCGCTCTCCAAAAAACAGCCGTGCGCTATCCAGCACTGCATCAAGCGAAGGGCCGGCGCCCAGCACCAGAACCGGATTGGCGGCAAAAGAAAGGGAGGAGAGCTGCGAGGCGGCACAAAGCAGAGGAAGATTACTAAGAGCATTGTACATATACCTCCTGCCCAGCTTAACGAGGGTCATAGCATTTCCCCACTCAAGGGTGATCTTCCTTCTGAGAGATTCAAAAAGCTCCTCGTACTCTTCGGCATACAAAGAATAACCGGCGGAGAATCTGATAACAACAATGCGGCGAAACCGCCGGCTTCCCCAGCGTTGATGTACCGCATTGCACAGAGCAAGCGGATCCGCGGTGTATATGATGCAGGCTTTGTCGTTGTTCTTTACAATGCCGTGTATGATCTCACTTTCAAAAGAAAGTCGGTACAAAGCCTCATCTATTTCAACACAAAGGAGCGCAGAGCTATCCGGCAGCCGGCTGCATAAGGTTTCAAGGCCATAGCCAAAGAGCGGCGAAGGGCAAAGGTAGAGCGTTTTGTCTTGAATCTGAACCGATACGGCCAAGCGTTCGGCAGCGCTAATCGGATCGACGGTTGAAAGAAGGTGTTTGCTCCGATAAGAAACAGAAAAACCGCGTCGGCACTGAACGAGGATAGGACATTGGGAAGAAAAGGAAGGGTTATGCTGATTGTCCAAAATATACCACAAAAAACAAGCATGAAAGGCAGATCAAGGCATGAGTGTCATGCCTTGATTTATACATCAATTAGCAGGCATAAAGTTTTGTACGTAAGTATTCCAGAACTCGTCTTTAAGCTTTTCGTTGGTTAAGAAGTAGTTCTGGATGGTTTGATTGGTAACGTATGGAATCCAGTAGCTGGAATAGGCGGTCTCAATGTACTGAACCGCTTCGTCCGCCTCAATCGTTTCTTCAATCGGGTACAAAACCACCACATTACTGCCAATGACAATAGGTGATGAGAGAGTACCGGGCGCTGTTTTAATATAAGCCGTCTGCCAAAAGTTCTCGTTATAAGCCGCTTCGGTAAATTCCGCTATTTCAAAGCTGCTGAGCGGGGTGAAGAGATCAACCGACCCATAGTTAAGCGGCAGGGGACCGAAACTCTTTTTCTCAAGCCCTCGTTCGGCAAGAAGATCGTCCAAACTAAGTTCTTCGGTTACCGCAGCAGCCGCATTAACGAATTCTTGCGCCTGCTGCAAGAAATAGTCCTCAACTTGTCCGCGCTGATCGGTCAAAAGGTAAGAGCGTATTTTATTTATGGTGCTTGGGTCGTTGGTATCTGCATTATAGGCGGCTTCTTCTATCCGAAAGAAGACCCAGCTAGACTCAAGCGTTATAAGGTTGCTCAAAGTACCCTGCTCCAAAGAAAAGAGAGCGGACTGTTCCGCTTCCGGGATTTCGTTAGCAAGCTCGTAGATCATCTTCAAACCCATATCGCCGCCCTGTTCGGCGTACTCATCTGTCGAGTGGTTCCGAGCGGCATCTTCAAAGGTCTCCGTGCCGGCTCTCACTGAAGCAAGCACCTGCTGCGCCTCACGCTGGCTGGCAGTAATGGTAATCTTTGATAGATGAATAGAGCGGAACCGGTCAGGATTATTATTGATATAAGCGACTATTTCTTCTTCAGGGTAGTTGGTAAGGGGAAAAGAGATCATATCGAATCTGCGCACCGTACTCGCCATAGCTTTAAGGAACGACGCTTCCTGCGAAGCAACGCGCAAACCGCTCATGTCTTCGCGATACACCTCTTCAATGAGACTCTCCCGCACCTGCCGCCATAATGCCATACGATCTGTATTGCTCATCTTTCGGTATTTTGTTGTTGAAAACCTCCCGTTTTCTTGAAACTGCGGTAACAGAGCAACCTCACGATCGACAACAGAATCCGGTATTTCATAGCCGGCTCTCTTCACTTCATCGAGTATGCCGGTGTGAACAACCGTTTCATTAAAAGCCTGCCGCCATACCTGGTAGTCGGATAAGAAGCTATTTTCATTTGATGACTGCTGGTAGTAGCGAGCTATGGTTTCCCGTATTTGAGAGAAATAGTTACCCGGTACGTAGGTAATAGGGATCTTATTATAACTACCGAAGCTTAGATTAGCAGTCTGTCCCAAACCGACTTCCGGCACAAAAGCGGGAACAAGTACAAATGCCGCAATAACAATGATCAATACGATGATTGTTCCAATAAAAACAAAAGGGTTAGTCTTAAAACGTTTAACAAAGTCTGATTTGACAGAGTCTTCTTTTGTAACCGGTGATTTTGATTCTTTAACCGTCATGAATCGTTCTCCTCCGTGGAGCGGTGGTAACAGGAACGGAGCGTTCCCAAGATCCTTCTTATAATTATAATAAGATAGTAGTTTTCAACTATGTTGTAACGTAACATTCCACAAGGAAAAAGTCAATAAGCAGGCCAGCCCGCCAGCGGGTTTCAACAGCCACAGGCTGCTTCAAAGGTTCTTGTATCAGGAGAGGTGTACGGCTTTTGCCTGCAAGAGGCCGGGCTAGAGGTCTGACCCTTCGGGTCATGTGGAGGCGTTCCACCGCATAGTGTGGAGAGCTTCCATCGCATAGTGTGGACTAGAGGTCTGACCTGTTTTGAGCGGGACGAAGGCGGGTGTGTGCCTAACATGTGGGCGGGGTCAGACCTCAGACCTGAAGGGGTCAGACCTCCAACTCAGGAGGTCAGGCAGGCCGAAGCCGTAGGATCTGACAGCCCGAAATCATAATGTGGAGAGCTTCCATCGCATAGTGTGGACTAGAGGTCTGACCTGTTTTGAGCGGGACGAAGGCGGGTGCGAGCCTAACACGTGGACGGGTGCGAGACTAACACGTGGACGAGTGCGAGCTTAACACGTGGACGGGTGCGAGCCTAACACGTGGACGAGTGCGAGCCTAACACGTGGGCGGGTGTGTGCCTAACACGTGGGCGGGTGCGAGCCTAACACGTGGACGAGTGCGAGCTTAACACGTGGACGGGTGCGAGCCTAACACGTGGGCGGGTGTGAGCCTAACACGTGGACGGGTGTGAGCCTAACACGTGGACGGGTGTGAGCTTAACACGTGGACGAGGTCAGACCTCCTAAGGCAGGGTCAGACCTTCAACCCAAAGGGGGTCAGGCAGGCCGAAGCCGTAGGATCTGACAGCCCGAAATCATAGTGTGGAGGCGTTCCATCGCATAGTGTGGACTAGAGGTCTGACCTGTTTTGAGTGGGACGAAGGCGGGTGCGAGCCTAACACGTGGACGGAGGTCAGACCTCCTAAGGCGGGGTCAGACCTCCAACCCAAAAACAGCCTACGGCTGAGAAACAGCCTGCGGCTGCTGCTAAAGTAAACGGTATTCAGAGCCTAGTTCCTTGGGCATAGCCTGAATCGCCCCACGCCTTTGTACACAAAATGCACCAGCAGCATTTGCATATTCTACAGAGGAGCGCAGCGTCTCCTCTGTTAACGACAGATTAGCCTCTAAAAGCCGATACAAGAAACCACTCCAAAACGCGTCCCCAGCACCGGTAGTATCAACTACCTGCACCTCAGGAGCAGGAACCGTTGTTGAATAGACGGCGCCTTTGCTTCTTATTGCCGCATAAGCGCCTTCCTTGCCTAATGTAACAACAACGGCGCTAATTCCCTTCTCAAGAAGGCTCTGCGCCGCTCCTTGTACCGCTTCTTTTCCGGCAAGAAGTCCCGTCTCTTCATCACTGATCTTTAGATAATCAACAAAAGGCAAAACCGCACGCATCTGCTCTATGGCATCAGACCGGCTTTTCCACAGCGGCGCACGATAGTTAGGATCGTATGAAATAGCGGCGCCCGATAGCTTTGCAAGACGAATTGCTTCAAGCGTTGCACTGCGGGCGGGTTCGTCTGTTAATGAAAGTGAGCCGAAATGAAATATTCGGCATTGTTTAAGAATATGAAGAGGGAGTTCGTCAGGCCGTATGCGGGTATCGGCGCCCGGCTTGCGCGCAAAAGAAAAGGTGCGTTCGCCGCTTTCATTTAATGAAACAAAGGCAAGCGTTGTAAACGCCTCTTCATCACGGAGAAGAGCGGTAACATCAACCCCTTTGCCGGCGAGAACCGTGCGCAGAAAATCACCGTGCATATCCGCTCCCACCTTGCCTATGAAGGCGCTTTTCATACCGAGGCTTGCCAGCGCAAGAGCAACGTTAGCAGGCGCTCCCCCCGGATTTCGCTCGAATAAGCACATTCCCATAGGCGATAAACCGGCAGGCGTCCAGTCTATCAATAGTTCACCCAGAGCTACAAGGTCGAACATACAGAGCTTTCCTCGATGCGCCGGAGCAATTCCATGCAAGAGCGGGCATTGTGATAGGGGGTTTTCCAGTTGCCTCCCTTTGCTTGCGTGCGATCCGGAATACCTTCGGACGAGACCGCCCAAAACCAGTCGCCGCCTTTATGGTCTTTTTGATACTGCTGTATCCAGCGCCACTCTTGATAAACCGCATTACGGTAGCGTTCTTCGCCGGTTAATTGCCACGCGTTAAAGAAACCAACCAAAGCCTCCGCTTGGCACCACCATATCCGAGTCCTGTCGCGCTTGCCTTCACTGATTTCATTCTCCAAAGCGCCGTACTCGTCTGTGCCGACAAAACCTTCTTTAAGAGAAACGCAAGCCATGTTAAGCACAATCGGGCGTACTTTCTCTTTCAGCTCCTGCTTGTCTACTTCACAGGCGGCTTCCCATAAGAGCCAGCTCGCTTCAATGTCATGCCCAAATGAAACAATATCGTTCATTGCAGTCCACTCTCTGGTAAAGAACAGATCAAGGTGAAAGTCCTTGCCGCATATACGCTCTGTAGTTACCGTAATAAGAGATTCCAAAGCGTCCTGCACCGCCTTTTCAGCTTCAGGGCGAAGGAGGCGGACGACCCGCAGCAAGGCGGTCAAAGCTTCAAGAACGTGCAAGTTGGTGTTCATGGATTTATCGCAATTCATGTCGACATCGGATAACCGTGTATTGGCAATGGGCTGCCAACTGCTGCCGAGCGCTTCATAATAACCGCCGTATTCATCGTCATAGGCATAGGTTTGGAGGTAGTTAAAGAGCGTTACCGCCTTATCCGAGACCGCTTGAGCCTGCGCGGTATCGCCGAAAAAGAATAAGGCGCGGGCATACTCGCTCATACCGTAAATGGCAAAAGCCTGCCCGTAGATTTGTTTGCGCGTATCGCTTGGGCTGCCGTCCACACCTATAGTCCAATACATACCGCCGAAAACCCAGTCCGAATAGGAGTCGAGGTATTCGTAAGCATAGGCTGCGCCGGAGAGCCATTGGCGGTCGGACAATGCGATGGCTGCGGCGCTATAAGTCCAAAGGTGTCGGGCGGTCATTACCACCGAGCGCGGCACCAGTCTATTGCCGCACAAATCATTATCAAGATAGGCATAAAAGCCCTTCGAACCGGTATCGCGCCCATATCTGAGCCAAAATGGGAGTATGTTCTGTTTTAGCTCTGATAGCAACTGATCAATAAAAGTTTCCATAAAGTGTTCCTCTGTTTGTTTTTCAGGCCGACAGGCCAGCCTGTTTATAAAGTTACGCTGTTGTGTCAAAAGCGGCGTACGGCTGCAGTTCATGTTAGGGGTCAGACATAGCCCATGTCAAGGGTCTGTTCTGCCCATGAAACAGGCCGGCCTGAGATCTGTCCCTTTTCCCTCCTGCCTTCTTTCAGGCCAGAAGCCATACCTCCGCATTCTATCTTATTATAGAAATAAGCGGCGTAAGTACCATAATCGCTGCTATCACTATAAGGAACAACCTCTACATAATATTTCTCGGAAGGCAGTGTTTGCATTAGAGGTCTGACCCCGCCCTAGACCTCTCGGAGGCAAACTGCGTAACCACTTCTGCCGCATCGTCCCCGACTACCTTTATCTTGTGTCCCGTAATGCCGAACAGCCTGTTGAGGGTGAGCGTCTCGTTCACCGCTTCCGTGCTTACATCCACAAAAGCGGAATCTATGCCATCCTTAGCGCAATTTATTCTAACGATGCTTGTATTAAGGGCGGGGCTGCGGATATTTGCCTATAGGATGGGATGGTTTGGGGCTGCGGTTGGTGAAGGGCAGCGCTGCATGGACTATTCTAGCACCTTCTTCTTCTGCCACGCGCCGCGAACCCAACGGATGTAGTAAAAGGCCCCGCGGCTGATAAAGTCGCTGCCCATAGCAATCCATACGCCTAAAGGCCCCACATTAAAGGTATACGACAAAAGATAGGAGAAGCTTACCCGAACAGTCCACATGGAAATTGCCGCAACGTACATAACGTAGCGGGCGTCGCCTGCCGCTCGTAACGCATTGGGCAATGCAAAACTCATAGACCACCCTATAATCATGGAAATACAGTGGACGTTCAAAAAAGTCTTTGCAAAATTGTGCGCCTCAGGGCTCAGGCTGAACATACCTATCAGCGTCTCCATAAAAAGAAGGGTCAGGCTGCTCATTATAAAAACGGTGAGATACGATAGTTTCATAATCTTAGCCGTGTTCTTTCGAGCGGCGTTGTAATCGCCGGCGCCGACGCACTGGCCGACTATGGTAAGAAGCGCTATGCCGTAGGCGTTGCCGGGCATAAACGAAAAAGAATTTATCACCCCTGCTATAGCATTTCCCGCCATAGCAGACGTGCCGAAGGTAGTGAAAATCCTTTGTGTGAGCAGCTTGCCTATCATAAACATAGAGCTTTCTATGCCGCTTGGAATGCCGACATTCAGAATCTTTCGTATCATAGCCGGCAGAAACCGCACCTTGAGGATGCCGGCAAGTGAAATAGAGCTGTTGCTGCGGATAAGCAGAGCCAAAGTAATGACTGCAGCGACTATGCGGCTTATCAATGTTGAGAGCGCCGCACCGGCAACGCCTATATGCAGTCCAAAGATAAAAAATGCGTTGCCGCCTATGTTCAGTATATTTACAAGAAGCGCTATTCTCATCGTTACTTTTGAATTGCCTGCCGCCCGAAAAAGCGCCGCATTGGCGTTGTAAAGCGCCAGAAACGGATAGGAGAGCGCGGTGATCAAAAAATAGAGGGAGGCCGCTTCCATAACGGTACTTTCTATATTGCCGTACAAAAGCCAAATAATAGAGCGCCTTAAAATCATGCTTACCGCCATAATGACCAAGGAAATGGCCAGACAGGCATAGATAAGCTGCTTCGAGGCTATTTGCGCATTTTTGGCATCGTGCCGGCCTATGTATTGGCTCACTACCACAGCGCCTCCGGTTGCCAATGCTGTAAAAGCAATAACAAGCAAATTGTTTATGCTATCAACGACATTAACGCCTGATACGGCAAATTCTCCTACGGAACTGACCATAACAGTATCCGCCGCGCCCATGGCGAGGGCTAGAAGCTGCTCAATGACGAGGGGCCACAAGAGGCGGAAGATCGCTTTGTTATTCCACTGCACGGCCATAGTGCTTTCTATAGTAACTGATGATTTCAAGAACGCATGCCTTTTAATTAAGATAGCGTTTTCTCAAGGCTTATGCTACTGGCAAGAATTATGAAGGCTGCGATGCAATGGGCGGCTTGCAATGGTATAAGACTATATTTTTTCTTCTGCGTCGCTTTTTCTGATATACAAAGGCTGTAACTCTTTACCCATTATCCCATAACCGTCTCTGACACAATCCACTAAGGCGCGGGCATTACCGCCTCGAGCATAGGGGGAGACGCTCAGTCCTAACGGATTGCCCCACTCTTGAGCTACCATATCCGCTGCAGGGCCGGTAAGCAAAATAGGTTCATAGGGAGGGATAAGGCCGGCTAAATCCGCTGCGCTGCTGTCGCGATAAGCGGAAATACGCAGCCCGTGCCGGTACAAAGCGGTAAAATACCGGCGCCGCTTTGCATCAATCACCGGAATAACAATACCCGGCGAGAGCTTCCATGAATATGCCATACAATCGAGGGTTGGAACCGCTGCAAGCGGAATATTAAGCGCAAGGCTTATACCTTTTGCGGTAGAAAAGCCTATACGTACGCCGGTAAAAGAACCCGGTCCCTGCATACAGGCAACCATACTCAGGTCTTGCGGTGTAATACCCGCGGTTTTAAGCACGGTATCAATGAGGGGAAGAACCAGCTCCGAATGACGCAATCCAATATCCGCTTCAAGAGACCATAGCTCTGCGCCGCCGCTGCCAAGTGCAATGGATAAAGCGTCGGTGGCAGTGTCAATAGCAAGTATGTTCACGATATTCAAAGAAAACCCCTATGCAGTTTTTATCCATCGTATTCGGCGTTTGCCATCTGTGATAATGTCAATTTCAACGATCGCAGCATCAAGCGGGATAGACTTTGGAATACGTTCGCTCCATTCAATGACGGTAATGCCGCGGTCAAACAGTTCGCTTATTCCTAAATTATCAAAGTCATCATCACTATTGAGCCTGTATACGTCAATGTGGTACAAAGGGAAAGTACCGGCATATTCTGCAACAATAGTATAAGTCGGGCTGGTAATCTCTTCCTTTATATTAAGCCCTCGAGCAAGCCCTTTGACAAAACAAGTTTTCCCTACTCCAAGGCCGCCGCGTAATGCGACTACGCTTCCTAGACGGAGCGCAGCCGCAAAATGCTCACCGGCAGCCAAAGTCTCCTCCGGCGCGGCGCTGATAATTTCACAGAGGAGGGAGGGAACCGGCATTGTCAAGTTCAATAATGAATTGTTTGAGGGCTTTAGTGAAAGGCACTATCGGGTAGTCTATTGGTTGTGCAATAGTCAAAAGAATTTCTTTTTTACCAGTCGGCTTGGTTTCAATAGAAAAATCAAGCCGCAGTTCTAAAGTTTTATTTATAAGATCGACTACGACAATACCAGAATAGTACATGCGATAATATATAGGGACATCTTTTCTTACAAGCTCTTTAATGTTAAGTATTTTCATAGTATCTTTCTTTCAATCCATCATACATGAAAAGTTATTTTTAGAGTTACCCACACGTCCGTATGAAGCCTACTCCTCTCTCCCCACCACAACGGGGATATTCCCTCCTTCTTTTTTCAGAAGGCGCTGTTTTCTTTAACTAATTATTTTTACAGTTTATAAGCTTTATGATTATATTTTTTTTACTTGGGTGCTTTCATACGCACAGGCCTTAAACGGCTGCGTTTTCTCTCACCTTATAAAATATGCTATACTATTTTCAAAATGTCGTCAAGGTTGAACAGAGTATTAGCGAGGCCCGGTTGTTAATGCCGCCACTGCGGCGCCGAACAACGATGCTTGCTCCACCGGTGTAATAATATACGGATGCGGCTTTTCAGCTGAGAGCATGGCATGGAGCCAAGAGTCAAGAGCGACGCGCATTCCCTTGTAAATAAAATAAGTAGTTCCTTCTATGGCGATACGCACCGGATTAAGCGGATCGTAGATAGTAATACGCTTAACCGCAGCTGCTATGGGGGCGGCTGCAAAGAGCGCTGCCCGTTCCGTAACGATTGATGCTAGATACGTAAAAGCGGCTCTAGCATCCGACTCATCCGGATCAAATAAGCCTGAAAGCGCACCTTCCTTTGTATACGGATCACGCAAGAATGAGTTAAGGTCTTTAGTCTGTAAGGTAGACCACGAGGCAAATTCATCTTGTTTTCTGAACTGGAGCAGCCCGTCTTTAATGCCGGCATTGGTAATATGAAGCATTAACGGACCAAGATAAGCGCCGGAGCAAGCTTTTTCAAGCAGGTAAGTTCCCGGATTCTTTGTAGTGCGATCGAATTCTTTATCAATATACCCTTGGTAGCGGTGAGCAAAATTGCCGGTTTCACATACGATAATGTAAGGTTCTTCAGCGGATGCAAATCCAATCTTTGGTATGTTCCGCTCCGGATATGCGGTATTATAACCGGTTCCTAAAATTGTTCCAATAACAGGTCCAGTTCCCGCCCCTCTCATCTCAATGAGACCGGAAAGCAGGGTTGCTACCGTATCATTAAGCAACACAATCCGTTCCGGTGCTTTCACTCCCCGCCTTAAAAGCGCCTCGCGCAAGCCCTCGCCGACTTTCTTGCCTATAACTTCCGGTGCGTCTACTTCTTTACTGAATGCCAGCACAGTACCGTCGGCATCTTCACCAATCCGAGTCGGGTAAGAAAAGCAAAAGCCTATACCGCAGACGTCCGGACATCGCTCCAAAAGCGGTGCGGTAAGCTCTGCAAATTGATCAAAGAATTGTTTTGCATTCACTTGCCCCCCAGTACCCGGCATAGGCGCACGCTCGGTCTGTTCTGGTACAGCCTTGCCTTCCGTATCAAAATGCACTAAGGCTGCCCGAAAGTTTGTCCCTCCGGCATCTAAGGCAATAACCGTCTTTCCTGAAGGCACTGTCTGCACCGGCGTTAAATATGAAGGAATCATCAGGAGGCTTGACGATTGTCCTTGTAAACCCCGCTGCATATCAACTGATATATCCTGTACCAAAGCGTAAGGATCACAGCTATCGTAATGAAAGCCGTAGTACCGGGCAAAATCGATCAAGGCTTTTGGATCAAAATGTTTCATATATCTCTCCTTCTATGAACGCAACCGAATACCGTTCATTCTCTATTTGGATACCGTTCTCCGTCTGAACGATGGAATTCTTTAACGTGATTAGTGTAAAACCAAACAAGATGTGTTGTCAATATTTTATTACAAAACATAACAGGTCTGTCTACGCTTCGGGCATAAAGACTCTCGGCCTCCGTTTGTCTTGCCTAAGTCTTAGCTACGCAAAGTACTCTTATATGGGCTGGCAAAACGTCGTAGCCCCAGTTAGGGCAGGAGGTTTTGCCCAATGGTTTTCAAAACTGAGTGCATTTATGCTGGTTGCATTTGCGTGCGATCTTGTGGCAGATGGCTGGAGAGGAGGAAGCTATATCAGGCCGTCCTCAGCCAATGTGAGCAAGCAAAGCAAGCGAAGTGTAAAAAATATGCCGCACGATACTGATGTGGTAATGGAAGAGAAGATTGAGAGTTATCTTGGAAATGAGAGATACCTATTGTGGCGTTTGAAACTTATAGTAAGGTTTTTGGTGCTGAAGCGGTGGAAAAGCCGTCTCTTGAAAGATCGCTTCTTATTCGATCTCTTTGCCGCAATGGGGACAGATCCGTTTAGTCCCTGGACTACTTTCTTTCGGAGTCCCTTCCTGCGCGGCCTGCTCTTCCTTGCTTATGGCCTTGATAAAGCCTGAGCTGATGATCCCTGCGGGGAGGGCCACGAGGCCTATGCCTAAAAGAGCGATCAC
>JAITAM010000096.1 GCA_031284085.1 Spirochaetaceae bacterium | reverse complement strand
TGGCCTGTTGCTGCTGATTTGCCAATTTCCCCCTTGCTTAGTTTTATATTCTTACTATAAACTAAACCATAATATACTTATGGGGGTTTATGTTGAAATATTCTGTCGTAATTTCGATTTCTATCTTACAGGTAGCCATACTGTTAGGAGCAGTCTGCAGGCCGGTATTTGCAGAAGAAGCGGACAGTTTTGTTCTAGTACCAAGCGGCACTTTTACCATTGGAAGCCCGTCTTCAGAGGCCGGGCATAAACGCGATGAAAGCCAACATACCGTTGCTATTTCTTCTCCATTCTTTATGGGACGGTATGAGGTAACGGTCGGAGAATTCAGACGCTTTGTAGAGGAAACCGATTATAAAACAAGGTCCTCTGATTACGGGATCGTATGGACGGGTCGTAACTGGGAGTCTGTAGGCGGCGCAAATTGGGACAATCCCAATTTTGATCAGAAGGATGACCAGCCGGTAGTCTTGGTCAGTTGGTATGACGCCATTGCCTATGCTAACTGGCTGAGCGCAAAAGAAGGATTAACTGCCGCTTATAGCATAGACGGAGCAAATGTTACGTGGAACCGAGATGCTAACGGCTACAGGCTTCCGACGGAAGCCGAATGGGAATATGCAGCTCGTGCCGGCACAAGCACCGCTTACAGTACCGGCGATACGCTTGAAGCGAATCAAGCGCATTTTAACAGCACGAAAAAGCCGGTGACCGGCACCATCGCAGTAGGTCGTTTTCCGCCAAACTCTTGGGGTTTGTACGACATGATAGGAAATGCTAGAGAGTGGACATGGGATGGTTATGGAACCTATCAAAGCGGTGATCTGCTGGATCCGGAAGGGTCTACAAGCAGCCGCTTCCGAGTAACCCGCGGCGGAAGCTGGATCGATCTCCTCTCTTCAGTGCGCTCTGCGCACCGGTTTCTCAGTACACCGGAAACACGGATTAGCTCTGTAGGCTTTCGGTTGGTACGTCCTGCAAGCGCAGATGAGCTGGCGGCAGCCCAAAGGCCGTCCGATATAAAAACTTCGTATCTCTTTGATGCAGAATTAAGCGCCGGTGGAAAGGTGAATTTGGACTTTGCTTCTATTGATAACTATGCCTTGGTCTATGTGAATATAGAGCGCGACGGCCTTTACCGGTTCAATGCAAAGAATGTCAACGGTGTTGATCTTGATACTTATATAGCTTTGTATGATGCCAACGAGTATTACCTTGCCAGCGACGATGACAGCGGTGAAGGGCTTGATGCCTCTCTTAGTATTCCCTTGAGAGCAGGTGAATACGGCATTATTATCGTGTACTTCAATAAAGAGAAGCTTACAGACAGCTCTTTTGTATTAAGCCTTACCGATATAACTGATGAAGTAGTAGGCGCAGCGCCTGAACTGCGATCCGGCGGGAATATAAGCGAAGAATTTGCCACTATCAACGATTTTGCTCTGGTGCGGCTGCGTATCGACCGTGCCGGTTCTTATCGGATCAATGCCAAAAACACCAAAGGCGCTGATCTTGATACCTTTATAGCTTTATACGACGCTAACAGAAACTATCTTGGCGCCGATGACGACAGCGGCGACGGCAGCGATGCAATGCTGACCGCAACCCTTGAGCGGGGCGTATACTTTGTATTTGCCGGCTATGTCGGGGTCGATCAATTTACAGACGGCTCTTATGAATTAAGCCTCACTGAGGTAACGGCAGGCCGAACAAGCACAGAAAGACCAGAGAACAAAGTGCAGTCGATAAATACCGTGCCTGAAGAAGCATTAGTACTTTCGTTTGCCGATGCCGATGAGTATCGTATTCATCTTACTATTGAACAGGAAGCGTGGTATCAGATCAGTGCGGAAAATCTTAGCAGCGATGCTAATTTTGACGCCGATTTATTGCTGGTCTATGATGACGAATGGACTTATACAACCGAAGACGGCTATATTAACGTGCTTTTAGCGCCGGGTGAGTACACACTTTCCTTTAGCTACAACGGAAAAGATACATCGCGTGAGAATACCGCTTACCTTTTTTATGTCAGTGAAGAGAATGATGAAGATATTGCTCAGGGAAATATTACTATAGATGATCTAATCACGTGGTCTGCCGAGATAGCGCCCGGCGAGCCGGTGGAACTAGGGTTTATTAACGCCGATGATGAGAATTATGTCCGGCTTCTTATTGACCATGCAGGGATATACGAGATTAGAGCAAGAAACGCCAATGGTGTCGAGCTTGATACTTATATAGAACTGTATGATCTGGGCGTTGATATTGTTGCTACGGATGATGACGGCGGTGATAACCTCGATGCTTGCCTGAGAGTATCTTTGGAGCCGGGTGAATACGGTATTCGGCTTATATGTTTCAGTGAGGATCCGCTTAAAGACGGTTCTTTCCTCCTGACTGTTGAAGAGGTAAGCGGCGCCGTGAATAATACTGATGAGAAAATATGGTCTGCCCAGATAGCCCCCGGTAAACCGGTAGCACTAAGCTTTGCCGATGCCGATGATATACATTTTGTGCGGCTTTCTATTGATCATAAGGCGTGGTACCAGATCAGTGCAAAGAATCTTAATGGTGTTGATCTTGACACCTACATAGAGCTGTTTGCCTATAACGGCATCTTTGTTGATATTAACCAAGGAGACTTTATTGATTCCGATGATGATGGCGGGGATGGGTTTGACGCCCGTCTTACACTTCCGCTTGAAGCTGGCAACTATGTTGTTTTCCTTCAGTGTTTCGATGAGGATCCGCTTAAAGACGGTTCTTTTTTGCTGATGGTTGAAGAAGTTGGTGGTACAAGCGCTTCGTATGAAGCGGTATCTGCAAAAAGAATTGCCGTTGGGGAAACACAAAAGCGTATTCTTGCCGACGAGTCTGATCTTGACTGGGTAAACTTGAATATTACCGAGAACGGCCGCTATCGGATTCGGGCGCGCAGTACTAACGGTGTTGATTTAGATACGGTCATTGTACTGTACAATGCACTGAACACCGACAATTTTTTATACGATGATGACGGCGGCGATAGCCTTGATGCTATGCTTGAAGCAGATTTGGATTTTGGTGAGTATTTCATCGGCATAGGATCTGCCGAAGGCGCTGAAAATTACTCTTATGCGCTCAGCGTAGAGGCCTTGTAAGACCTCTTCATAAAAAGGCAGGTTAAACACCTGCCTTTTTTTTGGTTAGATGGACAAAGAAAAGAGGCGGGCATAATGCACCTCAAAAGAGATTTTATGTATAAATTAGTCTCTCCCCCTGTCTATAGCCTTTTTATCATACTTTTTATAGTAAGTGCGGAAACTTACGCGGCTCCTCCTCAGTGGTGGTTCAACCCACCGCAGGACCCTCTATATTACTACGGCGTGGGGAGCGCCTCTATAGAAGGGGAGGAATGGAACGCATGGGAGGCGGCTCGGGTTCAAGGCTTAGAGTTCATTGCTCATCAGGTGGAGACCCGCATATACGCTATGCAAGCCGACTACAACAAACAAGCTGGTAACGGCGCTTCTGATTTCTTTATCAGCATGACTATTCATATAGTACAGATTATCCTGCGCGATACCAAGCCCGTTCAGCGCGTGCGTATCGACAATACCTGTTATGTGCTGCTTTCGGCCCCGAAAGATAAGGCGCGTGTCATTATAACAGAATCCATTGACAACGAGGTCAAGAAGAATCCTCTGTTCCAAAAGGAAACGGCGATAAGGGTAATGGAGAATATGCCAGCGCCAACGCCGGCGCCGGTGCCGACACAAACACAAACGCCGATACCAACATGGACTCCGACATTATCAGATGCAGACTATGCCAGAAGGAACAGCTTGGGAGGCAATTTTTCGCTGGAATGGTCGGATGATAAAGTCGGCGTGGGATTGGAGCTTATAGAACTTCACTGGTCTTTCCTGCCCTTCACCTCCATAGGAATAAGCATCTACCCTTATTTTCTGGGCGGCTATCATACTTTGGAATTAATGGAATACGCAACTATAGCTTTGGGCGCTTCTTTATACGCGGGTCTGGTCTATCCTCTTACCACAAACTATAGCGGCTTTAACGCACGGCTCTATGCAGACGTCTTGTTTAATATGCAAATAGCAAATGGATTCGGGCTGGGGTTTGACACAGGTCTTGCCCTCACAGTCTACGGTTGGGGGATAGATATACGCTACCGAGGAATGGTGTATGACGAACATTACGTCAATTCCATAGGGATTGGGTTGGTATTCATGTTTAATGATTGAGAGAGAGCGGGCTTTATGTATAGATTTAGAGGAATGAAATGATGAACGGAGTAAAACAAGCGATAGTCTGCATGACGCTGGCTGTCCAGACATTGTATGCACTACCGTCTTTCGTAACGGACCCGCCTTATGACGAACAGTACTACTATGAGTTTGGGGAAGCGGATGGCAGTAATGCAAGCCAAGCTTTCAAGAGAGCCGAAGAGCGCGCGTGGGAAAAGATCAAGGAGCAGATTGAGCTTAAGATAGAGAGTATGCAGATTGACTACGAGGCGCACACCGGTAAGC
>JAITAM010000238.1 GCA_031284085.1 Spirochaetaceae bacterium | reverse complement strand
GCGCCTGACAACCGCCTCCTCGCCGCCACCTTTGTATTTGTACTCGGATTTACCGCCGTCTTTATTGTAATGAGCGTGGTCTTATCCCGTGCATTCTTGCTGATGAGCAATAAACAGGTCATCATCAATCGGATAGCAGGCGCTCTTATCGTGCTTATGGGATTGCATGTCTTATTCGACTTGTTTGCATTCCTTAACTACGAGAAAAGAGTGCATCCAAGCGGCCGCCCTCAAACACTGCTGGGCTGTTTTATAACCGGCGCAGCCTTTGCCACAGGCTGGACGCCGTGTATAGGACCTATTTTAAGCAGCATCCTCTTCCTTGCCGCACAGGAAGGAGAAACCTCAAGCGCAATCTTCTACCTTGTTTCTTATTCGCTTGGACTGGGCTTGCCTTTTTTACTTGCGGCATTGTTCCTCCAAGCCTTTCTTAAACGGCTCTCGACTCTAAGGCGCTTGCTGCCTGTAATTCAAAAGATCAGCGGCGCTTTTCTCGTCTTGCTCGGTCTATGGGTTATATCCGGCTCTTTCCGTTCTTTCAGCGCAGCTATTATCCGTTACAGCAACAAATTTGCTCGCATACTATCCGAAGACAGCCTGCCTGTGAGACTTATTCCAGCATTCGTATACCTACTGCTCGCCGCTATTCCAATGTTCTGCCTTTTGCGTAGTAAAAAGGTGTTCGCTTTTCCCGCCACTCTCGTATGCACAGTTTTTATAGCGCTCTTTGTGCTGCAAATAACCGGCGTCCTCAATACCACCTCTCTGATTGCCGATCTTGTTATATTTTCACAGAGTTTTTAGCTGTACTTGCAATTTTTACCGTATACTTTGTAGTATAAGCACAGTACTTTCTAAGGAGTTTAGTCATGAAAGCAATCTTTATAGCGTTTATTGTTACCATAGCGGCTTTTTCAAGTTGCAATTCAAGCCCTGCGCCAGAGCCTTTAGCGGTAGACGAGCCTTTAGCAACGGAGACCGAAACAGAAGACAAAGAAGCTAAACCGGAGGCTAAGGAGACTGAGGATGAGACAAAGGAAACGGAGGCCGTAGCGGAAGTAAAGGAAGAGCCGCAAGCGCAAGTCGAGCCTGCTCCTACAGTGCAGCCTCCTGAGGAAACGGTTCAGCTCAGTACCGAAACAAACCCGCCTGCAATAAGTTCCGAGCCGCCCCCTGATCAAGAGCCTACGGAGGAGGAAATCGCCCCTGAGGTAATACAACCTTCTTTCTTTATTCCCCTCGATCCGATATTTATGATGCCTGAGTCGGCTTCCGCATGGACTCAAAGCAATAGAGAAGAGTTATTATTGACGATCTCTACCATAGAGACCGAGCTTGAGAACTTTGAGTATTCGACACTTGCCGAAATTGACCGTGTTTTCGAGGAGTTGACTGGTCAAACGTGGTCTGACTTTATGAAGCAAGTGCGTATCTTTGAGTCTGATCCGGACAGTGCCGATCCGTCTCTCTTAGACGCCATTGATGAAGGTAGAAGGGAGTTGACGAGGACTCTCAATACAATAGTTGAGCGGCGTTTTGAAGCCGCAGAGAAAGAACCGCCTCTTTTCTGGGACGATGAGGATAAAGCTACCTTTGCAAGAGCGGCTGAGAATATTCTTGATGCGGTCGACAGCTTGTCCACACAGGAGTACAACCGTCTTGCTTATTTCTTTAATGATGCTACCAATGGTAAAAGAAGACTCATTACGCTTATAAATGAACTTGCAGCTTTTGTGGATAATCCTAAGGCGGCAGATACGGGAGCGACAACCGCCGTTATCGACGGGCTTGATCTTCTGGTAAAAGTAATGAGCAGACTTTCCAATTAACAAAGGTTTAAGAATGTTAACAGAACGATGCCTCTTTGTTCTTAGTCTTAGTGCAGTAAGTTTGAGCCTCTCTTGTGTATCCTTGTCGACGCAAGAAGAACGGCTTTCATCAATACGGTCGACAACTGAAATACGCCTTTCGCAAATAGAACGTGAGGTGCAGACCAATCCGGCATACGCAATACATTTGATCGAGGCTTACCACGTGATCTACGGTCAGAGGCCGGAGACTAGCGCTTATCGAGAGCAGGCTACCGAGCGATTGGTAGCCTTACAAGAAGCGGCGCTTAGCGAGGGCAGGTGGGACGATGCGGCTTCTTTGGCTCGTTCCCTTGCCGTACTCGGTATTAGTGTTAGTGAGACGGGACAGGAACGCGAAATACTGCTGAATGAAGCCCTGCAAAACCTTGAAGCAGGGAACGACCTGCGCGCCTTTTTATCTGCTGTGCGCGCCGATAGTATAAGCCCGCTTGATGCAAAGGATGCCCTTCCCTTTTTAGACCGTGCTTATGAAATCCGCCAAAGGCGCACGGCGGCCTTTTTCTTGAATATCATTGATAATGAAGATGATCAAACTATTGTT
This sequence comes from Spirochaetaceae bacterium, assembly GCA_031284085.1. Lineage (GTDB taxonomy): Bacteria > Spirochaetota > Spirochaetia > Treponematales > Breznakiellaceae > BOBG01. The sequence continues at coordinate 1,542 of JAITAM010000238.1, read as the reverse complement.
ATAGCGGATGAAGTGCGTTCCTTTGCCGGAGGGCAGGATACGGCAAGCGATATGATTAAAGGAGTCGCTACGGTCATCGTGGATCGCGGCTACCGTATTGAAAAGGGACGAGGGCTCTTGGATATGGTCATTGGTTCGGCGTTTTTTGTGGATAGTTCCGGCCTGATGATTACCAACTACCATGTTATTGCAAGCGAAGTAGACCCCGAGTATGAAGGGTATTCCAGAGCGTATATCCGTACCGGCGATGCAAGCAGCACACGTATTCCGGTTAAAGTCATAGGATGGGATAAAGCTTTAGACTTGGCGCTCATTGAAGCACAGGTAAAGCCGGACTATGTCTTTTCTATCATTGATCGTGCGGTTCCTCTTGTGGGGGAAAGCATTTATGCCATAGGTTCTCCTGCCGGGCTTGAAAAGACCGTAACGCAGGGCATTGTATCGGCATTGGGGCGTAGATTTCTATCTATAGGCGATTGTATACAGATTGATGCGGCTGTAAATCACGGTAATTCAGGCGGCCCTGTGGTTGATAAAGACGGACGCCTTGTAGGTATAGTCTTTGCCGGTGTGGATCAGTTTCAAGGGCTAAACTTTGCGGTGCCGGCGGAACGTCTTGCGGCTGCATTGCCTGCGCTCATTGACGGAGGCAATGCAGAGCGTCCTTGGCTGGGCTTAACTTTGAATGAGACGGAACAGGGTACTGAGATTATCTATGTTGCGCCGTTTACGCCTGCATCCGAACAGCGAGTGCCTGAAGGACTTGGCCTTAGCATGATCAACGGGCAAAAGGTGGATGCGCCTCAAGGGATGCGTATTCCGGCATGGCAAGACCTGCTCTTTCCCACAAAGCCCGGTGAACTTGTGTCTATAACACTGGCGGACGGCACGACTCGTATAGTCCAATCGGTTGTCCGTACTGATGTGCCGCTTGCACAGGCGGCACAGAAAGATAGGCGGGAACGTATTGTTGCGCCGCTTTTTGGCCTTATCTTGGGTCCTTCGATTGAAGGTTATACATCTTCGTCATTGTATTTAGTAAAGAAAGTTATCCGCGGTTCTGCGGCCGACGACGCTGGTTTATCGGTGGATGATCCTGTCTCGATTCGGACTTTGCAGATTATGGAAGATGAAGGCTATGCACTGGTGTATTTGAAGGTGAGGAAACGCCGTGCAGGTTTTTTCCAGATGACGATGCCGCTTCTTGCAATACTCGACTCGCCCAACACCCTATAGCATAGCATAGCTGCGGGCTGTTCCGTCAGGCACGGCCTGTTTCAAAGTTATACGACTCCTCGTCAACAGGAAGCAGCCACCAGGGGTCAGACCTCTCCCGCTTCTTTCAGGCAAAAGCCGTATCTCCGCTCCCGATACAAGAACCTTTGAAACAGGCTGGCCTGAGACCTCCGACCTGAGGGGTCAGGCTTCCAGCCCAAAAGGGTCAGACCTCTTTTTTTGCATTTTCTGCTCAACTTATTGAAGCAAAAAGGCATATTTCGCCATATATAAGTATTATGTCAAGAAAACTTAGAGGTTCAACTA
>JAITAM010000128.1 GCA_031284085.1 Spirochaetaceae bacterium | reverse complement strand
CATTTTTAGAGCTCTTAGAATCATTTTTAGAGCTCTTGGAATCATTTTTAGAGCTCTTGGAATCATTTTTAGAGCTCTTGGAATCATTTTTAGAGCTCTCGGAATCATTTTTAGAGCTCTTGGAATCATTTTTAGAGCTCTTAGAATCATTTTTAGAGCTCTTAGAATCATTTCTAGACATCCCGGAATCATTTCTAGACATCCCGGAATCATTTCTAGACATCCCGGAATCATTTCTAGACGTCCCGGAATCATTCCTAGACGTCCCGCAGGCCAGCCTGTTTCAAAGCTTCGGTGTTGTATCCAAAACGGCGTACGGCTTTTTGCCTGAAAAGAAGCGGGATAGAGAACATAGGCACGGCCTGTTTCTAAGTTTCGGCCTTGTATCCAAAACGGCGTACGGCTTTTTGCCTGCAAAGAGCATTTTTGATCAGAAATAATCATTTCTAGAGCTCTCGGAATCATTTTTAGACATCCCGCAGGCCAGCCCGTTTCTAAACATTGAGCGATAAAAATCACCCCTGCGGAAATTCCCTAGTCATAGATAGAAGTTGACGGAGTTCCTGCAAAGGCCCTGTAGAGGAGCACGAAAGGCCCTGTAAGGACCCGGTTGCACCGGTGGGCGCCTTTGTGCGCTTTGCTCTACCGTCCCGTTCTCATAGCGCTTTATACGGCAAAGAGAAACCTTGGAAGGATGCGCTAAAGGAACATGGTTTGGAACAAGGTGAGGGCAAGCGTTCCGCCGCCATAGCAGTTATCGCATCCCTCGGTATTTCCGCATTGAAGGTTTCCGTTGTAGAAACGCTTATCCCGCCGCCCTTGCCTGTCGGGATAAGCGTTGTTTCAGCGGCTTGGAAAGCGAAATAGTCAATCTGCGCTTCTATTTGAATATTTTTAAGGCTTCTTCTTTTGTCTTTACAAATACTATCCGTTTCATTTTATTACTTTCATAGACAAAATCTTTGAATGATTTGCTTTTTATATCTTCAAAATTTCCAATTATTGCCATCCTTTTATCGTAATTTGAGAACTTTTGTAATATTTCTCCGGCAATTCTTGTAGATAAATCAAAAAAATCATCTGTTATATTTTCTTTTTTTAGTATTATTGTTGAACAGCCATTTATAAAAAACAGATTAAAGACATCATCTGTTTCTTTTATGAGCGTATTGTCATCAATAATTTCTACAATACCATTTTCATAGAATTCTGTTTTCATGTAATATTTTCCTCCAAATGACTGTATATACTAGATTGTCTCAATCTACTCAATATATACACAGGACGGCAAAGAGGAATGGTAGCTGCTATAGCCCCCTCTTCCCTTTTTACGCCGTGTACCTTACAATCAAGAAATCTTTAACGAAATTTTGTACAACAAAGGGGTTTTTAATGGTAGAGCGTTTTGTACCGCGGGTAGAATTTAATTCGTATCAAGATTTTTATGATAATTTTTCTCTTGCCATTCCGGATAACTTCAATTTTGCTTATGATGTCATTGACATACTGGCGGCAGAAAAACCGGATCAGGCGGCGCTTGTGTGGTGCGACGAGGCTGGCGCAGAAGCTTCTTTTACCTATGCTCAGGTGAAATATTTTTCTGATAAGGCGGCCAATGTTTTTACGCGGGCAGGTATTGCAAAAGGCGATCCGGTGATGCTCGTCTTGAAACGGCGCTTTGAATATTGGTGGGCGCTGCTTGCGCTGCATAAAATCGGTGCGATAGGCATTCCGGCAACCCACTTGCTGACTGCTAAAGATTATATATACCGGTGTGAAGCTGCGGCTGTAACCGGTATTGTCTGTGTGGATGAGCCTGGGGTTATAAAAAATATTGATGAGGCGTGTATAAAATTAGGGGAAAAAGCGCCCCGTTTGCGGGCTTTTGCAAGGAGCGTGCATCGCCCTCTTGATGAGCCTTTTGCGCAGGAGCCGTGGTTTGATTTTAATGCGGCGCTCAAGGCTGCTCCTGCAGAATGGAAGAGGCCGCCATCCCTTAATACCAACGATGATATTATGCTCCTCTATTTCACCTCAGGCACAACCGGTATGCCTAAAATGGTGCGGCATAATTTTGTGTATCCTTTGGGGCATATCATAACGGCAAAGTATTGGCAGCAGGTGCAAGAAGGCGGGCTGCATTTAACTGTTGCCGATACCGGTTGGGCAAAGACTGCATGGGGTAAAATATACGGACAGTGGCTTTGCGGTTCTGCGGTTTTTGTTTATGATTATGATAAATTTGTGCCGGCTGCTATGCTTGAGGTGATTACCCGGCATAAAGTAACGACCTTTTGTGCGCCGCCGACCATCTACCGGTTCTTTATCAAAGAAGATCTGAAAAAGTACGATTTTTCCTCCATACGGCACTGTGTTGTGGCAGGCGAGCCGCTTAATCCTGAGATTTACGACCAATTCCTTGCCGGAACCGGTATGCAGTTACGGGAATGTTATGGGCAAACCGAGCTTACCGTAACTATGGCGACCTTCCCTTGGATTAAGCCGAAACCCGGCTCTATGGGAAAGCCTGCGCCCGGATACGATATTGTTCTTGCTCGTGATGACGGCAGCCTTTGCCGCATGGGTGAGGAAGGACAGATCGTGATACGTACGAACAGAATACGGCCTATTGGGCTTTTCGGCGGCTATTATCGTGATCCTGTCTTAACAAAGAAGGTGTGGCACGATGATCTTTATTTTACCGGCGATGTAGCATGGTGCGATGAAGACGGCTACTACTGGTTTGTAGGGCGCGCCGATGATGTGATCAAAAGTTCAGGCTACCGCATCGGTCCTTTTGAAGTAGAGAGCGCGCTTATGGAACATCCTGCGGTTTTGGAATGTGCAATCACGGGAGTACCCGATCCGGACCGCGGCGCCGTGGTTAAAGCGACTATTGTACTTGCCAAAGGCTATGAGGCAAGCGAGGGTCTTGCACGGGAATTGCAAAACCACGTTAAAAAGACAACGGCGCCGTACAAGTACCCTCGTATTGTTGAATTTGTGAAGGAACTGCCCAAGACTATAAGCGGCAAAATCCGCCGAGTGCAAATCCGAGGCGATGAAAAGTAAGCTGGAAGAATAAAAAGCGAAGACAGCCCTTGAGGAGCATTGATCCTGTGCGGCAAGGGTGCTAATAAAAAAGCCGGCTAAAAAGCCGGCAAGTAAAGAAAGAAAAATGGAAAGAATCTAATGTGGGATATATTCCATCACATATATCCCATCACCAAGACCATAATACCTTATGATGCGTACTATTGCAAGCCTCAAAAAGGCTAGAATCGAATTTTTATAGCTTATCGTAGATCTACGGGGAAGAATTTCCACTTCCTTAAAGAACGGCTAAAAACCGGTCGACAATGGTTAAAGGAAGAGAAACAAAGCTTCTCTTCCTTTAGAGGAGTGTCATCATGTTTAGAATTTCTACTAATATGCCCAGCGATGCTATGCAGTACTACCTGCGCCGGCATGAAGGAAGCCTTGCCAAGGTGCAAGCGCAAATTGCCCAGCAAACTAAGATCGCTGAATTACGCGACGATCCGTTAGCGGCTTCACATGCGGTGCGCTATGAATCGTATTTAGCACGGCTTGACCGGTTTGAAAAAAATACCCTTTATGCAAAGGATCATCTTAATCAGACCGACAGTTATCTGCGTCATACCGGTGATATTATGCAAAGGATACGAGAAATAGCGGTTCGGAGCGCCAACGGTGTGTATACAAATGAAGATATGCGCTACATGGGAGTTGAGGTCAACGAGCTGCTCAAAGAGATAGTCTCTGTTGCTAATGCCTTGGGTCCTGACGGCACGCAGCTCTTTGCCGGTGATAAAGCATGGACAGAACCTTTCCGTGCGGTTGAAGGAACGGTGGAAGGCGGCGGTGAGCGCATGATAGTTCGGGTTGAATACCGAGGCGCGGGTTCTTCACGCCGGACCGAAATCGCAGAAGGTGTATACGCCGACTTGGATATTGCAGGCGGCGAGGCTTTTTGGGCAGAGAAAATGCAAATCTTTTCGCCGGTTAATGCCACAAATTATCGGGCAACTGAAGAGGGCGCTTTTTTTGTTGATGGTGAAAAAATCACCGTAACTACCGGCGACACAGTACAGGCAATTATTGCCAAGATCAATGATTCACCTGCGCCGGTTAAAGCTTATCTTGATCCGCAGAGTCGTGGAATTGCATTAGAAGGGACTAATGCACACCTTATCCGCCTTGAAGATGCAACCGGATCGAAAGTTCTCCAAGACCTTGGCGTTATTGTAGGGAACAGCGAGACCGGTGCGCCGAATTGGAATCCACAAGCCCAAGTGTTTGGCGGTTCTGCTTTTGATATGGTAATTCGGTTCCGCGACGCCCTTTTCCGGGGGGATCCTGAGTATATAGGCGGGCAGGGAATTATGGGTATGGACCTTGCTCTTAGTAATCTGGAAAGCCGTCTTGTTGATACCGGAAGTCGGGCGGAACGGGCAATCATGGCATGGCAGAAAACAAATGAAGAAATTCCCATGGTAACCGGCGCCTTAAACCGTGAGATGGGACTTGATATAGCGTCTGCCGCCACGGATCTGGCTATGTTGGACTTTGCTCATAAAACCACATTACAGGTTACCGCCAAACTCATACCAACGACTTTACTAGATTTTCTCCGGTAAACCGTTTATACTGTGAATCGAAGGGTTGAAGCTGGCCCCATGGTTAAGAGTACCATCGGGCTTGAATTGTAGTGCAGGCAATGCCTAAAGACCGCAACCCAAGATCAAAAGGGCGTTATGGAAGGAGAGCGAATAATGAAAATAAAAACTAAAGCATCCGGTATTATTGAAGTCGACGAAGAGAAAAAAATAACCTTCCGTGAAGGTCTTTTGGGTTTCGAGTCTTTTAAGACCTTCGTATTGTTTAATGCTGATGAACCTCCGTTTTATTGGCTTCAATCGCTTGATGATGCACAAATCGCCTTCATCGTGATCAATCCTTTTTTATTCCGTTCTGATTATGAAGTTTGTATTGAGGATGAGGTCGTATCTGATTTAGGGATTTCTAGTCCGGATCAAGCGCTTATTTTTGCTATTGTTACCGTTCCGAAAGACGGCAAGACCATAACGGTAAATCTTCAAGGTCCGCTCATTATCAACAGTATTACCCAGTTGGGTAAACAGGTGGTGTTGATGGATCCGCAGTGGAAAACCAAGCACGATATTATGATTGAATTGGCGGCAAAGTTATGCTAATACTATCTCGAAAGGTAGGTGAAAAGATTCTTATAGGAGATAGTATTACCTTGTCGATTATAGACATACGAGGCGACCAAGTACGCATTGGAGTGGATGCTCCTTATAGTATAAAAGTGTTCCGGCAGGAGGTCTTTGATGCCATCAAAGAAGAAAACAAAGCCGCCGCAGAATCAAAACCAGTATTGCCGCACTTAAAGATGCCTTTATAAAAATTATAGCATGAAACCAAGATATACCCCTTGGGGGGAAGCAATCATTGATTCGGCAGATGATCCGGAGATCTTTGTTGATATATTGCTCAGTATGAACTATACACAGGAATTTTGCTGGGCTATCAGTTTTGAGCCGGATTTTATTGCCGCTCTTATGAAAGCCGGCTTTTTAGTTATGTCGGTGTCGGTAAGCGATGGTTATCTCCTTGCACCGAAAATTCACATTACCCGCTCTGTTCTTTTCTTTAATCAACTCCATATAAAGAAATCGATTCGTAGGCTTTTGCCGTACTATGAATTACGCTTCGACAGCGACTTTGATACGATCCTTGATCGCTGTATTACGATTCATGGTTCGGACTGGCTCACAGAGCCTCTGGTGAACAGTATCCGTATGATACGCGCCGATACTCAATCGCAGGTAAAGCCGGTTTCATTCGGTCTTTACCGAAACGGACTCTTGCGTGCGGGGGAGTTTGGTATTGTGGTCGGCGGTGTGTACACTAGTTATTCCGGCTATTACGATGAAAATAATGCCGGTACCGTACAACTAATACTGACCACGCAGTATTTACAGGCGAATCAGTTTGCGTTTTTTGACTTGGGGATGCCTATGGTATACAAAGACAACCTCGGAGCAAAGAACCTTACGACGGAAATCTTTGTGAATCTATTCCGAAAAGGACGAGTAAAAAATACGAGAGCCGAATAACAAGGGAGAACGACCTTGAACGGCTCAAGACAAACGGCAGGGCGGCGCTACAGAGCCGCTGTAACTGCGGAACTAAGCTGCATCCGACTTTTCTGTTTGTCTCTCACTAATTAACTTATTAAAGGATATAGTATGGCTAAGTATATTGTTGAAATCGGAAAATCTTTGCCCTTTGGAGCGACATTAACTGAAACCGGAGTTAATTTTTCGGTTTTCTCACGAAACGCTACGGCGGTCTTCTTGCTGCTTTTTGATTCTAGTGCGCCGGATAGCAGCTATGAAACCATTCCTCTGAAGAACCGAACCGGTGATATTTGGCATTGCCATATACTCGGCATAGGCGCCGGCAGCGAGTACCTTTACCGAGCTGAAGGGTCTTATATTCCGGAAAAAGGCTTCCGGTTTAATAGCAACAGAGCGCTTCTTGATCCTTACGCAAAGTCTTTGAGCCACAATCAAAGCTGGAATTTCAGCGAAGCTTGCGCATATCAAGCTGCCGGCATCTACACGGACCTGTCCTTTTCGTGCAGGGATAATGTGTACAGCCAGCCGCGCTGTATTGTTATTGACGACCGCTTTGATTGGCAAGGCGATACGCCCTTAAACTACCCTTTGCGGCTGAGCGTGCTTTATGAGACTCACGTGCGCGGCCTTACCATCCACCCTAGCTCAAAAGTTCAACACCCCGGAACCTACAGCGGGGTTATAGAAAAGATACCCTTCTTTAAGAATCTTGGAATAACCAGCGTGGAATTCTTACCCTTGCAGGAATTTAATGAAAAGGAGCTCTCGCTTAAAAATCCGCGTACGGGGCAGCCTTTGGTTAATTATTGGGGCTATTCTACCATTGCTTTTTTTGCACCCAAACGCTCATATTCATCCGACACCTCCTCAGGCGGTGAAGTGCGGGAATTTAAGGAAATGGTGCGGGAGATGCACAAAGCCGGTATAGAAGTGATTTTGGATATTGTCTTTAACCACACGGCTGAGGGCAATGAATGGGGGCCGACGCTCTCGTTTCGGGGCTTGGACAATTCGGTCTACTACATTTTGCAGGAAAACCCGCGCTATTACCTGAACTATTCAGGATGCGGTAATACGATGAACTGCAACAATCCTGTGGTGCGCTCCTTTATTATAGACTGCCTGCGCTATTGGGTTGTTGAGATGCACGTCGACGGCTTTCGTTTTGATCTCGGCTCTATTTTGGGCAGGGATCAAAACGGCAATTTGATGGACAACCCGCCGACTTTGGAGCTGATAGCAGAGGATCCGGTTCTGCGCCACACAAAGATCATTGCCGAAGCTTGGGATGCAGGCGGAGCGTATCAGGTCGGCTGGTTCCCCGGCGGACGGTGGGCTGAATGGAACGACAAATACCGAGACGATCTGCGCCGGTTTTGGCGCGGCGATGCAAAGCAGACTCGCTATCTTGCGACTCGTCTTGCCGGTAGTTCAGACCTTTACCTGCGCGATGGACGTAAGCCGTTCCATTCTATCAATTTTATTACCAGCCATGACGGCTTTACCCTGCGGGATTTGGTCTCCTATCAAATGAAGCACAACGAGGAAAACGGCGAGGAAAACCATGACGGCTCTAATACGAACTACAGTGCAAGCAACGGCTTTGAGGGTATCACTTCCAATCCGGCGATTGAACGGATCAGGAAGCGCCTTGCCAAGAACTTCATAGCGACACTGATGCTGTCTTTAGGGACGCCCATGCTTTTGGGCGGCGATGAGTTTGGGCGTACCCAGCGAGGGAATAACAACGCCTACTGTCAGGATAACGAAACATCATGGTACGATTGGACTTTGTTGATGGAGAACGCCGATCTTTTCCGGTTTACGAAGGAGATGATAGCGTTTCGTCTGCAGCACCCTTGCTTTATGCGCCCTGAATTCTACACGGGGCATAACGGCAGTTACAATGCGATGCCCGACATCACGTGGTTTGATGAAAAAGGGAAAACACCCGATTGGGATAAGGTAGACTTGTACTTATCCATGCTCATAGACGGCAGCAAAGCCGACAGCGAGTCCGATAAAGACGACAGTTGTTTCTTTATTATGTGCAATGCCGGCAACGCTCAGAAACTTTTTACAGTCTGTCCTTTAATGGGAAAGAGAGAATGGCGTCGAGTAATCGACACAGGCTTTCCCTTGCCGGACGATATTTTGCTTTTCGGCACCGAAAAACTCCTTGCCGATCAAGACCGCTACCTCGTTCAAGGGCGCAGCCTCGTCGTCCTTATCTCCCACTAGCGCTTTCTTTATCTCTTCCCAGCAGGCCGGCCTATCTCAACAGCCGTAGCCTGTTTCAAAGTTCTCGGCGCAAGTCTCAAGGTGTTTGAGTCGACTGACTCAAGGTGTTTGAGTCGACTGACTCAAGGTGTTTGAGTCGACCGTCTGAAGGTGTTTGAGTCGACCGTCTGAAGGTGTTTGAGTCGACCGTCTGAAGGTGTTTGAGTCGACCGTCTGAAGGTGTTTGAGTCAACCGTCTGAAGATGTTTGAGTCAACCGTCTGAAGGTGTTTGAGTCAACCGTCTAAGGGACAGACCTCGCAGGCAGGAACAGGTCAGACCTCCGGCTATACCTGCCATGTATTAGGCTCACACCGGCCATCGTGTAGTGTGGAGACGTTCCTCCGCGTAGTATGGAGAGCTTCCATCGCATAGTGTGGAGAGCTTCCACCGCATAGTGTGGAGAGCTTCCACTGCATAGTGTGGAGAGCTTCCACCGCATAGTGTGGAGAGCTTCCACTGCATAGTGTGGAGAGCTTCCACTGCATAGTGTGGAGAGCTTCCTCCGCATAGTGTGGAGAGTTTCCATCGCATAGTGTGGAGACCTTCCACCGCTTAGTTTGGAGAGATTCCAACACGTAGTGTGGAGAGCTTCCTCCGCATAGTGTGGAGAGCTTCCATCGCATAGTGTGGAGACCTTCCACTGCATAGTGTGGAGAGCTCCCACCGCGTAGTGTGGAGACCTTCCACTGCATAGTGTGGAGAGCTTCCACCGCGTAGTGTGGAGAGCTTCCTCCGCATAAGGGGGTCAGACCTCCGACCATCCAACAGGGTCCTATCGCGTTCCTTCCCGCTTGGGAGGTCTGACCCTTCTTTCCCGCCCACAAGGACAGGTTGTTTTACTTTCTTATTTATAGAAGACAAGGAGAGACTAAGCCAATCCTTGCTTATTGTAACAGGCGCTTACTTGCAGCGCCTTTTGCAATAGGCCGTGCCTCTTATTCCTAACTGCCTGTGGAGCCTGATGTCCGAGTGTCCACCTTGACGCTTGGGCCTGCGGCCTGCCTTATTCTACAACCTTAAACCATGCGTAATCGGAACCACTGCTATCCGAGCTGTCTTTCCTATATAATAGCCGCTCTGGTATGTAGCAGAACTATTGTCCACTTGGCTGAAACAGGCTGGCCTGAGACCTCTTACCCAAAACAGGTCAGACCTTGTGGGCGGCACACGAGAGGCTTCAGTACCTTTCAAAAAGGTCCTTCCCTAGTTTCCAATTGTCGCCGGCGCCCATAGTAATAAAAAGGTCTCCTTCCCGTAAAAGACTTTGCACCAGAAGCGCAGCTTCCTGCGGTTCTGCAACGTAGTAAACTTCAGCGCCTTTCTCTTTCACCTTTTCAAAAAACATACGGTCGATTGAATTCCCACGGTACTCTTCACGGGCAGAGGCATAAATC
>JAITAM010000113.1 GCA_031284085.1 Spirochaetaceae bacterium | reverse complement strand
CACAAAGCACAGCGCCTACTGCTAACGCCATAATTATTCGTTTCATAGATAAAAAGTACACCATAATAATAGATTTGGCAAGAGCATTTGTTAGCCTGCGGCTCTTTCAACGTTTCACTTACAACAACCTTTGAAACAGGCTGGCCTGCGCCCGCGCCCGATACAAGACAGGCCGAAACCATAGTGTCAGGCGGACTGACCGCATAGTGCGGAGAGCTTCCATCACTCAAAATAGGTCAGACCTCCGCCCCGTAAGGGAGCGGTTCGGAACCTGAGCCTGAGCGCCGTGTCGGTTACTGAGCTGTTTATTCTTAAATATATGGTGGAGTTTGAGGCTGCGAGGCCTAGCGAGGAGTTTGAATTGGAACAAAGTGTGAGAATTCCATACTGAACCTTGCCCGCCCCTGACTGACGCTGCGCAACTCGTTCATAAAACCAAACATCCGCTCTAGGGAGCAAAGCGCAACAATCTTTTCCCCCTGTTGTATTGAGTCAAGACTGATGATATGCCCGCCGCGTGTTGAAACAAGGTTTACCACATTACCCACAAATTCTGTTGGTACATTTATGGCCACAGCCATAACCGGTTCAAGCAGCACCGGGCCGGCCTTTCGACAAGCCTCATCAAAGCAAGCACTGGCGCACGCTTCGTAGGCAAAGGGAGTCCCGGTTAATTCGCTATACTGAATACCGGTAAGAACAACTTCAATATCCGTACAGGGATAGCCTAATCTTATACCAGCTGAAAAAGAAGCGGTTATGCCGCGTTCCACAGCTTCAAAGATCGAAGAAGGTATATCCTTGTTGGTAACCGCCAACCGGTAATGATTGCCCGCGCCGCGGTTTCGAGGAGCAACCGTAAGACTGATGTCCGCCGTGTTTTCTTTATTGGCAAGCACACGTGAAAAATGCGCACTGTGTTCTGCCTGCATACCGATAGACTCCCGATAGGTTACCTGAGGGTTTCCCTTTCGGGCGCTTACTTTGAATTCCTCAAGGATACGGGTAACGAGTACTTCAAGGTGTAACTCTCCCATACCGGAAATGATCAGTTGTCCTGTTTCCTCGTTATCTTTAGTGGTAAAAGTCGGGTCTTCTTTTGAAAGAAGCTCCAATACTTCTTTTAACCTTTTCTGTTCGGATATGTTCTTCGGCTCGATAGATACTGAGATAACCGGCTCAGGGAACTGCATCTTTCCAAGAATAACGGGGAAGCCTTCGCTCCCTAAGGTATCGCCGGTTTGCGCGGTTCTCATACCGATAGCAACGCCGATGTCGCCTGCATTAAGCGCTTCAAGCGTATCCGGTTTGTTGCTGTGCATACGGAGTATACGGTTTATCCGTTCCCGCTTCTTCTTTCCGATGTTGTAGATCGTATCTCCGGCCTTGAGAGAGCCGGAATACATTCGTATATAACAAAGACTTAAATTACCGGCCGCCGTATCGTGCTGTATCTTAAAAACCAGTCCAAGAGGTGTGGCGCTAAGATCGCATGGAATAATAACCTCGGTATTCTTTTTGAGGTGATGCCCTATAACCGGAACCGTTTCATGAGGCGAGGGCAGAAAGTCGATGACGGCATCAATAAGCGGCTGGACGCCCATATTGCGCCGTGATGCTCCGGCGCAAACCGGAAGCAATGCTCGTGAGAGTGCAGCTTTGCGCAGTTCCTCTTTTATCAAGGGAGCTGTAATTTCCTCGCCGGATAAGAACTGCTCCGTGATTGCATCGGAGACGGTGGAAAGCACATCAATAAGCTTATCACGCCAAGACTGGCTTATGTCCTGCCGTTCCTGCGCTATGGGAGAAACGATCATGTCAATACCGTCTGTGCCGGGCTTCCAATGGACTTCTTGCATAGTAATAAGGTCGACGACCCCTTCAAAACTGCCTTCTTGCCCGATAGGTATTTGAATAGGGGCTGTTGCGATGCCGAGTTTTGCCGTAATTTCCTCTAAGACTTGGAAGAAGTTGGCGCCGATGCGGTCCATTTTATTGACGTAGCCTATACAGGGGATGTGGTAGCGTTGGGCTTGGTGCCATACCGTCTCGGTTTGAGGCTGGACGCCATGAACCGCATCAAAAATCGCAATGGCTCCGTCAAGCACTCGTAAGGATCGTTCGACTTCTGCTGTAAAGTCCACATGGCCTGGTGTATCAATGATGTTGATTTGGACATCTTTCCAGAAGATAGTTGTTATGGCGCTTTGGATGGTGATGCCGCGGATTTGTTCTTGTTCCATCCAATCCATGACGGCCTCGCCGTCGTCGACTTCGCCGATTTTATAACTTTGTCCGGCATAGTAAAGAATACGCTCGGTAGTAGTTGTCTTTCCGGCGTCAATATGAGCCATAATACCGATATTTCGCATTAAATGAAGGGCTTGCATAGTATATAGCATACGCTAAACTGCGCTGTTATATCAAGCCAGCCCGCCAGCGGGTTTCAAAGGTTCTTGTATCAAAGGTGGCGTACGGCTTTTCAGCCACAGGCTGTTTCAAAGGTTGTTGTATCGGGAAAGGTGTACGGCTTTTTGCCTGATAGAAACCGCAGACCTTGGGCTGAGAAAAAGGGACAGACCTCACTAGCCGCTTACCATTCTGTGGGAGAGAAACCTTCAGGGTACACAAGTTCCACGCCGTCTCCCGATGGGACAAGCACCGGAAATCCATGTTCGAAGGCACAGTTCTTAACTTTATCGCTTATAATCATTCCTGCTATGGCGCCTATGTATTTTTTCTTATCATTGTGTTTATCCGCATGTTCTCTGATCTTTTCCATCCGTTTCACATGGTTTTTTACGTCTTTTTGATTTGGCTTTGCTTTTACTTCGACAGCAACAGCATACTCGCCATTTGACATAAATATATCTATCTCCGCAATTCTTTTTCCCTCATCGTCGTATATAACCTGTTCCATGGCGACAGTATTCAAAGTGATACCTAAAGACTTGAACTTTCTTTCAAGGTGAGGTGAGACAATATATTCTACGACTTCGCCAAAGCGATTACTTAAATCCCCCATTTTCTTGTTTGTCTCTTCTATTTGAACAGCCGTCTTTCTTAATTGAGCAGCCGTCTCTTGCTGCAAAGCCCTCAATTCCGCAAAAGTTTCTTTCTGCTGAACCTCCGTCTCACGGAATAAGGCTCTGGTTTCTTGAGACATCTTGTCTATAACCGCCAAGACATCGTCTATGGTTACTGCTCTTTCCATGTGCTAAACCCTCCATCTTCATTATACTCACAGTCACAGGCTATTTCAACGTTTCGGCGCAGGTATCAAGGGCGGATGTACGGCTGGCTTTTTACTTGTCTACTCCAATACATGATCTAATTGATCCTTTTCTTTGTTTTCTCTACTTAGCCATGGTTGCTCTTTCTGTGGTTCTACCACAGATTGACCAATTACACAAACATTTAAGACAGGCTCAATTAAGAGTGTTATCAGATCTAATAAGAGTACTATCAGATCAAACAAGTCAGTCTGTTTCTAAATTTCGGCGCTGTATCAAGAACGGCGCTTGAGTCTGATAGGGTGATAGAAGGCTTATCTCTTCGGTATGAAAGTAGTGTCTAAATTATTCAAGCGGTGGGAAGTATCCTGTGTAGTCTCGTCCAGAGCGCTCCATTAAGTACACTTCTGCTTCTACCGGTAAATATGCTCGACCGAAGTCGGTAGAAAGTAAAGAGCGGTAGCTCAAAGTGTAAGAGCCGCTTGCCTGTTCGGCTATACCGCGGATAGCCTGCCCTATACCCTCACTGCGGTATAGGTGCATGGCGCTTCCACCGCTTTGAGTGCATAAATAGCGAAGTTCCTCTGACGGCGGGGCGGTAGTGCCTACAAGCACCGCATAAAATACAATGTTGTTATTGAGCAAGTAAGCAAGTAGTTGGGACAGGCTGTACTGCTCAAAGGACAGTTCTCCAAGCGAGCCGGAACCGACAAATACCACTGCCCGTTTCTTGCTGGCATTCATTAAGTCGCTTGCCGCAAGGCGTAGACCAAGATCGAAACGCCAGCGTGGCGTGTATGAGGCGGTATCGCTGCGTGCAACCGTACGAAGATTAGCCTGCGACAATTGTCCGATTTGCCCCGGAATACTGATATTGTCAAGCTGCTCCTTATACGGTTGTGCGCCGGCAGATACCACAGATACAATAGTTCCCGGCAGATTCCCATTGACGTCGCGCAGAGCGGCGGTTAAGTCGTCCATCAAAAGAGCGGTTTTATCGGAGCGCTCCAGCAAAATACTAATATCCGCCTGCTTCATCTGATTACCGGCACCGAGGAATTCCTGTTCGACTACAGGCCGCCCTTCCTCGCTTAAAAAAAAGTTGTGAAGATCAAGCCCTACAACAGGTCTGCGCAGCCTATCCTGTACCGACAGTTCTACCGTAATTTGTGGAAAATCATCGGAAACGACTCGGTCGATTTGTACAAAAAGCCCGGATGCCATGTCGTCAAGCCGTGTCAGAATAGAAACTTCATCGCCTGCAAAATTGGAGGCAAGTATGGAGCCGTTATAATCCATAACGGCTCCGGTAAGGCGCACCCTGCTGCTTCCGACACGCCCCAGCTCACGGATAACAGCAGAGCGCGGTTCAATGAGTATGATTCGGTTCATGTCGGCGACAAGGAGTCGCCCATCGGACAAAAAACGCAAGCTTTCAGGACCCGTCAAACCATCCCGAATGAAAACGCCACGATACGCACCGTTTGGATCAAAAAGCACGATCTGAGCGGCAATGCTATCTGCAACATAAACCTGACCGTCATAAGCTGCTATACCGGTTGGAGAGATAAAACCGGAAAAGCCGGCAGTTTTTTGTCCAAACGAGAGAACAAAAGTACCATCCGGATCGTACTTATTGATGCGTTTATTACCATAATCCACGACATACAAGTAGCCATGTTCATCAAGGCACATATTCTGGGGACCTATAAGCTGTCCATCCCCTTGACCTTTACTTCCTATATAGCGCTGCCATACGCCCTCGCTGTCAAGCACACTAATACGCCCGCCTCGGTATTCGGATAGGTAAAGCGTTCCATCAGGCGCACGTATCATATCGTATGGGCGGTCAAAGCCGTTAAGAGGGCCGCGGCTACGCTGTCTTGCTATACCGTTCAGATCGAGCCTGACAATTTCATTACTGCCGTAAGCAACAACCCACAAAGAGCCATCCTCAAGCGGCACAACAGCGGTCGGCTGCCTAAACAAGGTTATATTAGTAGCACTCGTCGTTCCAGGATACCTTCCTGACTCTACATACCTGACCATATCATTGAGAATAGGCACCATACTGCGCCTATTTCGTACCGTTTCAATACGGCTGTTGAGAAGCAATATTTCTTGTGAACCGGCAGTGTAACCGGCTACGGCAGCTTGCCACTGAGCCAATGCTATTCCTTCCATGCCGGATCGGTAGTAAGCGCGGCCCAACCATTCGTGAATAAGCGCTTCGTCAGGCCGGAAAGAAAGCGCCCGTTCAAATGAAAGTATGGCTTCATTAAAGGCAAAGCGGTTATAGGCTTGTACACCTATTCTGAATTCTTCCCGAGCATACACACCGTCAAGATCGGGATTGCCGGAAAGTACTGTCTGCGCCCAGAGCAAACAGACTTGAAAAGACAAAAAGATAAAGATAAGATAGCGGCGCATCAAATATTTTCCCCTGAAGCAATGTGCTGATGTATACGAATTTCCGTTTGTTTTGGTGCTAATTCAATGGCTTTGCGAAAAAGAACCTTTGCTTCACTGACTTCTCCTTTCTTAAAGCAAGCCCATGCTAAAGAATCGAGATAAGCTGCACTATTTGGTTTATAGGTAACTGCTTTTTTACATAGTTTTAATCCGCGCTCAATATCTATACCGGTATCTACTAGCAGATAGCCAAGACCGTTCAGTGCAGTTACATTATCTGCGTCCATACTAAGGATTTTTCGGTATAGCTCAATGGCAGGATCGTACTTTTTTTGTAACCACAAAGCATAAGCCATAATCGCATATACGATCACCGATTCATAGCCGCTTTTAAGAATTTTAGCTATTTCAAATTCAGCCATTTCTGCTCGTTTAGTCATAGTATAAATATACGCAAGAGTGATTCGGCATTGGCGGACTCGAAATGGTGAATAACCCTCACTGACAACTTGTTCGAGGTATGAAAGAGCATCATCAAAATGCCCTAATTTTGTATAACAAAGTCCTAAATAATAGGAGAGATCAGCAACTTCTTTTGTATCAAGTTGACTTGCATTGATCTGCAAGAACTCCGCCAACGCCATATCCCAACGCTTTAAGCAAAAGAGCCTGATTCCTTCACGAAGACTGCGTTCCATAATGAATCCTTAATTTATTTGGAAAATTATGATAATTTTTGTGCTACAGCAGCAATAAATTCCCAAGAATCGAGTATTCGTGCCGGTGCCGTAGAAGCAAGCCGAGCAAGGTCTCCGGTCATATTTCCCTCTTCAATAGTTTGAATTGTAGCTTTTTCTACTTTCCTAGCAAAGGCACTCAGATCCGGCAAGTTATCTAGTCTGGCTCTTTCAGTAAGAGCTCCGGTCCATGCAAAAATAAGAGCAACCGGATTGGTACTGGTCTTTTCACCTTTTTGCCATCGGTAGTAATGCTGTTGCACCGTACCGTGAGCAGCTTCGTACTCGAATACTCCGCAAGGGGAGACCAATACACTGGTCATCATGGCAAGGCTACCGGATGCAGAAGCTATCATATCGCTCATTACATCGCCGTCGTAGTTTTTACATGCCCACAAGAAGCCTCCCTCGCCTTTAACTACCCGTGCAACCGCATCATCTATCAATGTATAGAAATATGTGATACCGGCTTTTTGACACCGTTCTTTAAATTCTGTTTCATAAATCTGATTAAACAGTTCCTTAAATCTGCCGTCGTAAGTTTTTGAAATAGTATCTTTTGTAGCAAACCACAGTGAAATTTTTTCCTGAAGTGCATAAAGAAAACAGGAGCGGGCAAAATTTTTTATTGATTCATCGAGGTTATACATACCCTGTACAACACCGGCTCCGGGCATTTGAGCTATAAGGGTACGTTTCTCGTTTCCAGCGCTGTCGGTGTATACCAATTCCACTGTGCCTGCTTCTGGAATAATCATCTCTGCATTTTTATATACATCACCGTAAGCATGGCGACCTATGATAATAGGCGCTTTCCAGCTTGAAATCGACGGCTTGATTGAAGGTACACTAATCGGCTTGCGAAATACTGTTCCATCAAGAATTGCACGAATGGTTGCGTTCGGGCTCGGGTAGAGCGTTTTGAGATTGTACTCAATTTTACGCGCTGCGTTTGAAGTAATGGTTGCGCATTTTACCCCTACTCCAAGACGTTTAATCGCATAGGCCGATTCTTTTGTTACTGTATCATCTGTGGCATCACGATTTCTTAAAGACAAGTCATAATATTCTGTTTTAAGCTCCACAAATGGCGTAATAAGCTCACTCTTCACCAATTCCCAGAGGACTCGGGTCATTTCATCCCCGTCTATTTCAACAAGGGCCTGCTTCATAGGTATTTTCATTCTTTGTACGATCTCCGTTCATCCTTTATCACTATTTTAAGACCCTTGTCTAACAAAGGCTCCGGAATACCCTGCGCTCTTAAAATGTTGCAATAAAGCCTTGCTTTCTCCCTGATTAACCGGTCCCAATAAAAGACGGTAAACAGTTCCCGTATCTTCTATCATAACCGGATAAAAGGCTTCAATTTTCGATAGCTCCGATTTAAGTACATCCGGTTTACCAAAGGCAGCTAATTGAACATAATACTTATTTTTTTCTAATGTATTAACCACCGGCGCAGAAAAAGGCAGAGCCTTATCAGTAGCTGGAGTATTCTGCGGCTCAGTTGCTATACGCACCGGGTTTGTGCTTTTATTACCGCTACTCTCCGGTATGCTGGTTTCCGGCTTGAAGGTATCACGAGGCTCAGTTGCTATACGCGGCTTATCAAGAGATGGTATCAGTAGTGAAGGATCAATGAGATCACTCTCCGGCTTGAAGGTATCCTGCGGTTCAGTTGCTATACGCACCGGGTTTGTGCTTTTATTACCGCTACTCTCCGGTACGCTGGTTTCCGG
>JAITAM010000090.1 GCA_031284085.1 Spirochaetaceae bacterium | reverse complement strand
GGCGTCGGTTCCAACCGCAGCGCCGGCCGCTATACTCGCTTTGCTCGCTCCCCACTTGGCGTAGAGCGTGATGTCAGCGGTTACGGTGTCGCTGTTAAAATTCCACGCAGTCGTCAATGCCGCCTCTTTATACCAACCGACAAAGGTACTATCTTTTTTAGCCGGATCCGCCGGTTTGCTGATTTTAGCACCGGAAGCAACGTCTGAGATAGGCGCTACTGCTGAGCCGCCATTCACGTTAAAAGTTACCGTGAAGGTAGCTGGGGTGGTATCTTCATCCTCGCCCGACTGTGGGCAGGCGGTGAAGAAGAATCCTGCTATTGCTACAAGAGCAATGGCTGAAAATAAAGAACTCTTAGATTTCATTCTTGAGTCCTCCTTAAAGAATATGTCCAAACACAAGCTCGGACTATAAATTAAGAGGGACGCACATGAAGTACATTGACTGGATATATTGTTTTGGATATATTTGTCGCTGTACCTCGTGTACGTAGTTTACCGTAGCCAGAGCATCCTTGGCCGGGTATGCTGGCTGCGGTCCCCTTAAACACAAAGTTAGTTAAGAAAACCTAATCTTCATAAAACTGTCAAACATTATGCGGACTTTCCGCCCGCACACTTTTATTAACTAAAATAGAGTATATCACATTCTTTTACAAATATCAAGTATTTTACCAAATTTTGCAAAAAATATTTTCACACGCCAGCTTGATTTCTAAGTCCTCGGCGCTGGCATCAAGGGGGGCGCACGGCTTTTCCGCTCTGGGGGTCAGACCTCACGGTCCGCTGACTTGGCGAGGGGTCAGACCTCACAGGCCGGCCTGACAAAGCATCCTTAGCAGAGCAGAATGTGCAAGCGGGGCGTTATTACCACCATGAATGGTAATAACGCCCCGCCTTCTTTTTGGCAGCTCCTGCCGTAGCGTTCTACAAGAGAACCTGTGCAGAAAAACCGCCGCTTATACGCCGCGTCTAGAAAATAGCCGCTTTGGTTTCGGTGAACCGTGAACTATCACGGTTCTGTAACCCCATCATTACCATAACTCCGGCTGTGGTAATAATGGTCAGCACCATAGCTATCGCCGATGCAAGAGGCCAGTTCCGACTTTTCGTTAATTGATCCGCCACTATGTTTCCCAGCATATACGAGTCCTTCCCCCCCACCAATAACGGCACCGCATACGCACCAAGAATAGGTATAAAGGTAAAGAGGACCGCACTGTAAACCCCGCTTCGTATGTTCGGAATCAGCACCAGCATCAAAGCTTCCCACTTTGTCGCCCCTAAATCCCGCGCCGCCTCCAACAACGAAAAATCAAACTTATCTATAGCCGAATACAAAGGAAGTATGGCATAGGGTAAATACATATAGACTAATACCAATATTACCGCCTCTTGGCTATACAAAAACTGTATGTATTCCTCTACCGCTCCTACCCACCGCAATAATTCGTTCAAAAACCCGTTATTTCCCAGTATGTTCATCCATGCAAAGACCCGTATCAAAAAATTAGTCCAGAACGGTATGATTATGAGCAAAAGCAAGAGCGTTTGATGTTTACTCCGCGCCATGTAGTAGCCGCACGGTAAGGCTATCATTATCGTCAATAGGGTCGCCACCACAGCTACAGCGACAGTGCGCAGCGTTATCTTCATCAAACTCCCGTTTATGAGGCCCTTATACGCTTCTACGCTGAATTCCCATTCAACCCCTCCGTACAAACCTTTCTTCAAGAAACTGTAAAGCACTATTATCACGAGGGGCATGAGAAAATAAAGCGTAAACCACAACGCCATCGGCAACGAATACACCATACCATAGTTCTTTTTCATCGCTTCACCTCTACTATATACCCATCAGCGGCTCCCCACGATATATACACATCGTCTTTCCACACTATCTCAGGCCCTTCATCCGAATATTTTGCATGGTGTTTTATCACTTTGACCACCTCTTTATTTCCGACATCAACATAAAATTTCGTCTGAAACCCTGAGTATATCGGCTCTTCTACCCGTCCTACCAATAGGTTTATATCTCCCCGCCTTGTTCCGGGCCGCTCTTTCCCTATAACTATCTTCTCAGGCCTTATCGTCCAACTGACTTTATTCCCAAGTTCCACCCTGTCTATGGTCGTTACCTTCATTTTCCCCAACCCTTCAGTTTCTACCTCAACCATATATTCCACCTCTTTTTCCTCGCTGCCGTTGTCTATTTTCTCTACCATTACTACTGTGGCGTCAAAGAGATTCGTCTCTCCTATAAACCGCGCCACAAAATCCGTAGCAGGGCTTTCGTATATCTCATAAGGAGTGCCTACTTGCAATAAATCCCCGCTGTTCATCACTGCTATTCTATCCGATACCGATAACGCTTCTTGTTGATCATGGGTTACGTAAATAAAAGTTATGCCTATTTTGTCGTGTATTTCATCCAATTCTATGAGCATGTGCTGTCTCAATTTCGCATCCAATGCCGACAGCGGCTCATCCAGCAGTAATACCCGCGGCTCATTGATCAAAGCACGCGCTATTGCGACCCTTTGTTTCTGCCCGCCTGATAGTTGGCTTATTTTCTTCTGCGCCTGCCCTTCCAACTGCACCAACTTCAAATACTCGTTTACCCGCTGCGCAAGCTCGGTTCGTCCGATCTTTCTTATGCGTAAAGGAAAGGCTACGTTTTCAAATACGCTTAAGTGCGGGAATAAAGCATAGTTTTGAAATATTGTATTTACCTGCCGTCTATTAGGAGGCAAGGACAGTATTTCTTGCCCGTCGAAAGTAATCAAACCGCTATCCGGACTTTCAAAGCCGGCAATAATTCGTAAGAGAGTCGTCTTTCCACAGCCTGAAGGTCCTAACAATGAAAAGAACTCTCCCTTATGAATATTCAACGTAACCCCATTTAATACCTTAAAATTGCCAAAGTTCTTCACTACTTCCGCAATACCGACATCGCTCCCTTTCATCCCTTTTTGATACCCCTCCTCTTCTTCTTGATTTCATTTTATTCCTCCTGTTCTCAATTTTCTTATCTTTACTCTTTCCTAAATATTCTGTCAAGCAGGCACGGCCTGCTTCAAAGCAGGCAAAAGCCGTATGCCTCTCCCGATACAAGAATCTTGAAACAGCCTGCGGCTGCTCTTTGCAGGCAAAAAGCCGTACGCCTCTCCCGATACAAGAATCTTTGAAACAGCCTGCGGCTGTTGTATACTGTGTTTATGAAGATATTTCTGTTTTTGTTGCCGGCAGCGTTCCTCTTCGCCGGGTGTTATACGGCACAACAGGGTTTTAGCATGATAAAACTTTTGAACCAAGCAATTCCGCTTGAGAAATTGGCCAAAGATAATGCCCAAACACAGCTATTTGTTGACCGAGTGGGTGATATTAAGGCTTTTGCCATAAACCATGGCCTTAAAGAAACAAAGAATTACACGCGGTATGTTGAGCTGGATCGGAATTACCTTGCATCCGTAGTTTCAGGCTGCGCTCAAGATTCGTTTACCCGCTATGAGTGGTGGTTTCCCATCGTGGGAAAAGTGCCGTACAAGGGCTTTTTCAATGAAGAGGGCGCCCGCTCTCAGGCTGAACAGTTAAAAAAAAAGGACCTTGATGTGTTGATTCGCCGTGTTGACGCTTTCAGCACCTTAGGCTGGTTTTCCGATCCGCTTTACTCGTATATGAAAGACTATCCCGTGCATGAACTGGCGGAGCTTATCATTCACGAAACCGTACATGCAACTGTGTATATTGCAGGCCAGTCCCAATTCAACGAAGAGCTGGCGGAATTCGTGGGCAGCGAAGGCGCACGGCTTTATATAGCGGATAGGTTTGGCCTTGACTCGCCTGAATACACCGAGCTGATAGGCTCGAAGGCGGATAATACGGCGTTTGTTGCCTTTATCCAAGAGCTTATCCGCACCCTTGAAGCGCTATACACACGCGGCGGCATTGATAGAGCGGAAAAACTTGCGCAAAAGGAGCTTATCATCAAGGCGGCGCAAGAGCGCTTTGCCCAAGACTATGAGACCTTATTCACCACCGATCGCTATCGGTTTTTCTCAAGCATGGGGGTAAATAACGCCTACCTTGAACTGTTCCGGCTTTATTATGACGGCTCATCTTATTTGCAGCAGTTATACGAACGCTCAGGCGGCGATCTTCGCAAATTTATTGCCGCCGCAAAGACGGTAAGAGACAAGAAAGATCCGAAGGCGGCTTTAGAGAAAGCACTTGTCTTTTAATGGAAGTCTCGCTTAAAGCAGGCGGACTAGAGGCTTTCGGCGCAGCCTCACAGTTTCCGCTTGTGCAATGGCCTCGGCCTGCTGCGCCTTCGGAGGTTTGTCCTTGAAACAAGCCATGCCTCTTATTCCCTCCCGCCCCAAAACAGCTCAGACCTCTTACCCCAGAACAGGTCAGACCTCCGGTTATACATGCCACGTCCCTGCTTGCGTGTTAGGCTCGCACTCGTCCACGTGTTAGGCTCACACTCGTCCACGTGTTAGGCTCACACCCGCCCACGTGTTAGGCTCACACCCGTCCACGTGTTAGGCTCACACTCGTCCACATGTTAGGCTCACACTCGTCCACGTGTTAGGCACACACCGGCCAAGGGGTCAGACATCCTTTCCTGATACAGCAACCTTTGAAACAGACTGTGGCTGAAACAGACTGTGGCTGAAAAGCCGTACCCCACTTTGCGCCCAACGGTTTAAGAGGATTGTCCTTGCCATACTCCAAGCCGGTGCTGTACACTGATTATAGCAAAAAGACAAAGCGGACAGACGCTTGACAGCATGAACAGACATGCCCCTCTTGTGA
>JAITAM010000001.1 GCA_031284085.1 Spirochaetaceae bacterium | reverse complement strand
TTCTGGGGAGACAGGTTCTGGAGTAGAGAGATTAAGGATGAGAAAGATTTCTGGGCAGTCTTTGAGTATATAGAGCAGAACCCTGTAAAAGCGGGATTGGTAGCGAAAGCGGAGGACTGGGAATACAGTGGAGCGTATCATCGCTCTCATGGAATAACTCTGATAGTGTCTGAGGTAACGCAGAAGTTCTGGGATAACTTCCACGCTAGGCTTTAGACCGGCAGAAAGGGTCAGACCTCAGACCGAGACCTGTGAAACACCCTTGAGCTGGCTTGAAAGCTTGGCCATAAAAATAGTAGAGTATTACCATGTTCGATTCCCTTGTTAAAGTTATCTTTGGTTCTCAGCATGAGCGGGACCTCAAGGCATTAGTGCCTCTATTACATGCAGTTAATGAAAAAGAGGTCTGGGCTCTGTCCCTGCCGAAAGAAGAATTCCCTAAAATGACGGAACAATTCCGCAAAGAGTACCATGAAGGTAAAAGCCTTGACGCTCTTTTGCCGCAAGCCTTTGCCTTGGCGCGGGAGGCTTCAAGACGGAACTTGGGCGAAAGACCTTACGATGTCCAAGTACTCGGTTCTATTGTCCTGCATCAGGGAAAAATTGTAGAGATGAAAACCGGCGAGGGAAAAACGCTCATGTCTGTCGCCGCCGCCTATCTCAACGCTATATCCGGCAAAGGTATTCACATCGTTACGGTAAACGATTACCTTGCTGAGCGTGATGCCGACTGGATGCGGCCTGTCTTTAGTTATTTAGGTATGACCGTGGGGATCATTCTGTCGAATATGGACAATCTCCGGCGCAAAGAAAACTATGCCTGCGATATTACCTACGGGACCAACAACGAGTTTGGCTTTGATTATCTACGCGACAATATGTGCGTCTTGCTCGATCAACGGGTTCAGCGCGGCCATAACTACTGTATTGTTGATGAGATCGACTCCATTCTCATTGACGAAGCCCGCACTCCCCTCATCATTTCCGGTGCAGCAGAAGATGATACCTTTAAGTTTGCCGAAGTTGACCGGCTTTTAGATTCTCTTGAGGAAGTAAAGAAAAAACCCAACGGCGATTATCCTGATGAGACGCAAGGTGAAGAAGTTATCGGTGATTACAAGCTAAACGAGAAAAACAAGCAGGTCTCGTTTAGCAATGCCGGTATGGCAAAAATCGAAGATATTCTTCAAAAGCGCAATTTGATCAAAGGGGCCATTGTTGACGAGGGCAACTTTGAATATCTTCATTATTTCACTCAGGCGCTCCGCGCACATAAAATGTTCCATATTGACGTTGATTATGTCGTTCAGGACGGACAGGTACAGATTGTCGATGAATTTACAGGACGTATTCTTTACGGACGGCGCTATTCAGACGGCTTGCATCAGGCCATAGAAGCAAAGGAAAAAATCCGCATTGCCCAAAGAAACCGGACGCTTGCCACCATTACCTTTCAAAATTACTTTAGGCTTTACAATAAAATATCCGGCATGACCGGCACCGCCGATACTGAAGCCGTTGAATTTAACAAGATTTACAAACTTGATGTTGTGGTGATCCCGACCAACTTACCGGTTACTCGGTGCGATGAAAACGATGTCGTCTATCTTAACGAGAATGATAAGTACGATGCTTTGTGCGAAGAGATCGCTCTTGCCTACAAACGAGGGCAGCCGATGCTGGTTGGCACGGTATCTATAGAAAAGTCCGAAGAACTCTCAAGGCGGCTTACGACTCGAGGCGTGCGGCACGAGGTGCTTAATGCCAAGAACCACGCACGCGAAGCCATGATTATTGCGGAAGCAGGCGCCAAAGGTTCTGTAACTATAGCTACAAACATGGCCGGCCGCGGTACCGATATTAAGCTGGGAGGCAGTCCTGAGCATCGTGCGCGCAAACGAGCGGGTCTTGATGCGGAGTCGGAAAAGTATGCGGCAGTTTATACTGACGAGTATGAAAAGTGGAAAAAGGATTACGAAGAAGTAAAATCACTAGGCGGCTTGTATGTGATTGGCACTGAGCGTCATGAATCGCGGCGTATTGATAACCAGCTCCGAGGCCGATCCGGTCGTCAGGGAGACCCGGGGCGCTCTAAGTTCTTTATTTCAATGGATGATGATTTGATGCGTCTCTTTGGCGGTGAAAACGTCAAGTCCTTGATGACAAGAATCGGCATGAAACCGGGGGATCCGCTTGATCATCCTTTGCTTAACAAGACTATTGAGCAGGCGCAAAAGAAAGTTGAGGATCGCAACTTTGAGATACGCAAGCACCTGCTTGAGTATGATGATGTGCTTAACCAGCAGCGCAAATTCATTTATGAACAACGGGACGCCATTCTTTTAGACCAAGACCTTAAAAAGCGGATAAACGATGCAACTGCGGATATGATCGCTGCCGCTCTTGATGAGTATAGAGCCGTGCAAAAGAAGGATGCGGCAGCCGCGGCCAAAGACTTATCGGAGTACCTTAAAACAAAGTTTGGGTATCAGCTTCGTCTTGAGAAGGGCGAGGAGAATCAGAGCGAACAAATTCAGGCACGGCTTATCAATGAGCTAGAACAGGAACTTAACGAGAAAATTGCTCTTGTCGGTGAGGGTGTTATCAACAATTTTATTTGTATACACTACCTTGCAGCTATTGACCGCAAGTGGCTTGATCATCTTGAAAATATGGAAGCGCTCCGAGAGGCGGTACACCTGCGCACCTATGCTCAAAAGAATCCGCTTACCGAGTATAAAGTTGAAGGGTTCAAGATATTCGACACTATGATAGACCAAATACGTGAAGAACTTGCAGGGCGTCTCCATCTTGTGCGGATACAAACAAGCGCCGAGCCGCAAGAGCATACCAAGACCACAAGCACGGCGCAATCTGCAAGTCATGGCAGCATAGGCGGTTTTGCCGGTCAACAAAAGTTCGGCTCTGAGCGCAGCCAAGGAGACGTAGTTACTGTGGTGCGTAATACGCCTAAAGTCGGTCGTAACGATCCTTGCCCCTGCGGGTCGGGCAAGAAGTACAAGCATTGCCACGGTCGTTAAAACCGCAAGCCCTCCTGCTTCCTTTGAGAAAGGTCAGGAGGGCTTGGTTTCGGGGCGGGAAATAAACTCCCTTTTACTGCATGGCGCTCGCCATGCTTATTTTTATACATACTTATTCGCTATTTCCATAAATCTTTCTTGGCTTTTAGTAACGTCTTTTTCTTTCTTCTTAAATCCTTTCTCAAACTCTTCCAGTTCTTTCTCGTCTACCTCGTAAATTGCCCCTTCTTCAAATACGCCCTTTATGCCATTCAGTGCACCGGCGTATAGTTCCAGAACCAATAGCGCTGCCGGATATTTCTTCTCCTTGTTTGTTATCTTGTATTCCTTTGATTCCTTAAAGCCAAACCTTTTGTAATATTCAGGATCGCCGTATATTATTACGGCCTTATACCCCATTTTCTGTGCTAGTATCACGGTATGGGCTACCAATTTACTCCCAACTCCTTTGTTTTGATAGACTGGCAATACACTTAACGGTCCAAATGTTAATACCCGATGTTCTTTGTTATTGTCTTTTACCTTTGTCGTCGCATATACAATATTCCCGGCAAGAGTATTATTACAGACTGCCACAAAATCCAATTCTTTAATGAATTCTTTAGTGTTTCTTAACGTATGGATGAGCAAGTGTTCAGCGCAGCCGGGGAAATTCACATTCCAAAACGCTTCTCTGGTTAATTCTTCGACAAGCCTATATTCTTTTTCTTCTTCCAGCCTTATTTCAATTTCCATCTGCATTTCTCCTTT
>JAITAM010000192.1 GCA_031284085.1 Spirochaetaceae bacterium | reverse complement strand
GAAAGCCGCAGCGTGAGGCGTACGATAGGAATTGGTGCTGTTTCTAAAACAATGCCCATTTTGAAATGGGCATTGAAGCGTGGGTTTTGTTCGTGAGTTGTGTTTAGTTATTTAACTGATCTTTGTCTACCATAAGGCTTGCCATTACCTTTGCATCCCCTATGATATTGTCAATAAATGCGTATTCGTTCGGTTGGTGTGCGCTGTCGCCGAGCTTCGCCCACACCGCACAATCTATGCCGGCGTTGCGCAAGGGCGCTGCAATAGTCCCACCTCCTATGCCTATACATCGAGGGCTAATGCCGTACACTTCGGTAATTGCCCGTATTAAAAACCGGACTACAGGCGCATCCTTAGGCGTCGGCACCGAATAGTGATACTGCACAACGCCGACATCAACGGTAACCTTGTATTGTTTCTCTATTTCTTCCGCGAGCCGCTTGGTTTCCGCCAGCACAGCTTCAATGGAATAGTGCGGCAGTATCCGGCAGTCCATGTGGAATACATCCTCACCCGGAATAGTGTTGATGTTGGGAACATTGGCTTCTTTTTTGGTCGGTTGGAACGTAGAGTAGTCCAAATCGAAAAGCGGATCACGGTCGGCAAAAGCGTTTGACAGCCCGTTATGAAGTTTCACCACAAGGTCTGAAGCGGCAAGAAAGGCGTTATTACCCAAGTCCGGCACTGAAGCGTGGCATTGCCGGCCGATTGTCGTCAGTTTAAGCCATAACTGCTTTTTTTCGGCAATCTCTATGGTATCACCTTGCGGATCACCGCTGTCCGGAATAAGCACTATATCGCCTTTATGAAACAGAGTACGGTTTGCAAGCAGCCATATAATACCGTAGGTGCTGCCGGTCTCTTCATCGGCGGCAAAAAGCAGTTTAACGGTACGGGGCGGCGTGATACCGGCATGGTTCAGCGCTAACGCCGCCAGCACCGAAGAACACAAGCCCTGTTGGTTGTCTTCAACTCCTCGGCCTATAAGGCGCCCATCTTTCACGACAAGCTTCCAAGGATCGCTGTCCCACAAACGCATTTCCCCCGGCGGCACCACATCAAGATGGCTTATAATCCAAAGCCGGCTTGTATCATCATCCTTGCCGGGAATCGTAGCGATGAGATTGGGGCGAATACCCTCTTTTGCACGCGGATCAGGCGCATCATGCCGCTCTAAATTCACTATTCCCCGCGAGCGCAGCCAAGACTCAAGGAAAAGGCACTTATCGATCTCGCCTTCTCCTCCTGAATCCGGCGAAAGAGCAGGACGTTTTGTCAACTCGCTTTCCAGCTCCACCGCAGTATCTGCACTTTGATCCAAAAAATCAAAAATTTCTTTCATAAGCATTTAACCATCAATCGTGGGATTTTTCCCACCCTCCTTTTAATGACGTATAATACGCAGCCAAACGCCGGCACGCCTCTTCAATAACAGCTCTGTGTCCGAACGCTGAAAACCGTATGAAGGACTCTCCTGCAGGGCCGAAGCCTGAGCCGGGCGTTGTTACAAGATGACAGTGTTCTAAAAGTTCTCTGAATACTTCCCAGCTGTCTCTAGCCGGAAAATGCGCCCAAATATACGGTGAATTGTCGCCGCCTATGCAGGAAACACCGGCATTAAGAAGCGTGTCGCGGATGAGAGCTGCGTTTCCAAGATAATAATCGGAAAGTTCACGGATCTCGGCTAATCCTTGCGGGGTAAGCGCGGCTAATCCTCCGGCTTGCGCGATGTTTGACGCTCCGTTAAAGATAGTGCCGACTACCCGCGACCAGTCGCTGTTTATGCGTGCGCCGCAGGCGTATTTAAGCGTTTTGGGGACTACAGTCCAGCCAAGACGCACGCCGGTAAATCCGGCGCTTTTTGAAAAAGAATTAACTTCAAGAGCGCAATCTATCCCGCCTTCTACCTCAAAGATCGTTTTAGGAAGAGCAGGGTCGCGGATATATTCTGCATAAGCCGCGTCAAAAACAATCAAAGAACCGCTTTCCTGCGCGGCACACACAAGCTCTCTTAGCTGTTCTTTTGTTGCAACCGCACCGGTCGGGTTGTTCGGCGAACAAAAATAAATAAGGGCGTTGTGCGGAACTTTCGATAGGTCCGGAAAATACCCATTCTCCTCTGTGCAAGCAAGGTAAGTGATGCCCTTGTATCCGGTTCCTATCCATGCTCCGGCCGCGCCTATCAATACCGAACCGTCAACATAAACCGGGTATGAAGGGTCTTGCACGACTACCGGCACATCACTCCCGAACAACAACTGAAGCCGGCCTATATCGCACTTTGCTCCATCTGAAATGAAAATCTCATCGGCGCTGAACATGCCTTTATACCATAGCGTGCTGATGCGTTCTCGTAAGGCAAGCAGGCCTTCATCGCTGTAGCCTGAATACCCTTCGATAGTGCCAAGCGCTTGTGCGCCTGCGGCCAGACCGTGGTTGATGGCGGGCAATATCGGCTCTGTGGTGTTACCCACACCCAAACTAATGATCTTTGCATCAGGATTTAGCGCAGCAAAATCCCGCCTAAGCCGTGCAATTTCAGGAAAAAGGTAGCCTGCTTTCAGGTTGGCAAGATTTGCATTTCGATTTAGCATATAACGTCTCCTTGAGGGGATTATAATAGCCTTATCGTTTTTATGGCAAGGGGCTTTGTTGGAATTGTGGAGGGAAATTGTGGAATTGCTCTGTGTAGGTAACGCGCTTATTGATGGTTTTGCCGTGGTTGACGAGGCGTTTTTTGACCGGTTTGCTCTGCACGAACCGGTTCAACATCTTGATTATAGCCGAGTCGAGAGTATTCTTGATGCCATAACGGATATTAGTCTGTATTCCGGCGGCGGGTCTGCCACTGTTGCAAAGGTTGCCGCACGGCTGGGTACTCCTTCTTCTTTTGTCGGTGCGATCGGAACTAAAAACCAAGAACCGGATACTCACGGGCGGCTTTTTATGCAGGAATTGGCCTTTACGGGTGTAAAAACCTTTCTATCCTATAAGCCTGTCCCGACCGGCATCTGTCTTATCCTGAATACAAAGTCCTCCGGTCAAAGCCGCATTGTTGCCTGTCCATCGGCGGCTTTGCAATTTATGGCACGGGACATTCCGCAATCGCTTTACCATGAAGCGCGCCTCATGGTTCTTGATGGGTATATGTTGGGACGGACGGACTTTGTGCATGAGGTACTTGCGGCTGCGCGGCGGCGGGCGATGCTTCTGGCGCTTGATACAGGCAGTGTTGCGAATGTTGAAAGGTATGCGCAAGATATAATCCGCTATTGCAGTGAATACCGCCTTATTCTGTTTATGAACGAGCCTGAATCCATAGCTTTTTGTCCGGACTTCTCGGAGGCAAAGCGGGAGGAGTTTTTCACCGCTCTGAGCGCTCAAAGGGCTTTTCCGATTATCGTGGTTAAGCTGGGTGATCGGGGTGTTTACGTCTGTTCAGGCGGTGTTCTTGAGCG
>JAITAM010000120.1 GCA_031284085.1 Spirochaetaceae bacterium | reverse complement strand
TCGTTGTTCAATTTTTGGTGTAAGCATACAAACTCTCTCTATTAGGTAATTTCCGGTCTAACTATTCCGGAGGCTCATATATAGTATCCGTTCACGATAGAGCGATCAAGCAGGCTGTTTCAAAGGTTGCTGTATCAAAGGTGGCGTACGGCTTTTTGCAGGCCAGCCTGTTTCAAAGGTTGCTGTATTAAAGGTTGCGTACGGCTTTTTGCCTGATAGCAGCAAGGTGAGGTCTGACCTGATTTGGGCTAGAGGTCTGACCTGTTTTGGCCAGAGGTCTGACCTGTTTTGGGCTAGAGGTCTGACCTGATTTGGGCTAGAGGTCTGACCTGTTTTGGGCTAGAGGTCTGACCTGTTTTGGCTGAGGTCTGACCTGTTTTGGGTTGGAGGTCTGACCTGTTTTGGCTGAGGTCTGACCTGTTTTGGGTTGGAGGTCTGACCTGATTTGGCTTGGAGGTCTGACCTGTTTTGGGTTTGAGGTCTGACCTGTTTTGGGCCAGAGGTCTGACCTGTTTTGGGCCAGAGGTCTGACCTGTTTTGGGCTAGAGGTCTGACCCTATGGTTTCGGCCTGTCAGATCCTGATGAGGTCTGACCCCTTTGACTTGGAGGAGAGCTTCCACCGCGTAGTGTGGAGAGCTTCCATCGCGTAGTGTGGAGAGCTTCCATCGCGTAGTGTGGAGATGTTCCATCGCGTAGTGTGGAGACGTTCCTCCGCGTAGTGTGGAGAGCTTCCCTTATGAGGCTTCGATTCGGACGGGCGGTATTGACAGGGTATGGTTCCGGTATTACCATGCTTTACATTATGGAGTTTTTTAAGCGTACCGTTAATTGCGGAATGTTACGGCAAAGTGATGCCGGCACGGTAGTAGTTTTGAACGGTTGGGTTCATCGGAAACGGGAACACGGCGGCGTTTCTTTTATCAATATGCGGGATCGCTACGGCATCACTCAAGTAGTGGTGGATGCTCATGCGCCCTCCGAATTGGCGGAACTGGTTGCTCAACTGCACAACGAGTGCTGTATAGCTGTGGAAGGAACGGTCAGAGAAAGGCCCGCCCCTATGACAAACCCGCAAATGCCAACCGGTGCAATAGAAGTTGCGGCGCAGAAAATCGTTGTGCTTAACGGCGCTTCGGTCCTTCCTTTTCAGATTGATGAAGAAAGTAATGCCAATGAAGACCTCCGCCTTAAATACCGCTACCTCGATTTGCGCTCAGGCGGTATGCAAAACAGGATCAAACTGCGCAGCGCAGTTACTTTTGCCGTGCGTGAATGGATGAATGCACAGGGTTTTCTCGAGATTGAGACGCCCACGTTTATTAAATCGACCCCTGAGGGAGCGCGTGATTATCTTGTACCCTCAAGGCTGTATCCGGGGAAATTCTATGCGCTGCCGCAGTCTCCCCAGCTATACAAACAGCTTTTAATGGTCGGCGGGTTCGATAAGTATTTTCAAATAGCCCGATGCTACCGTGATGAAGACGCCCGTGGAGACCGCCAGCCGGAGTTTACTCAAATTGATATTGAGATGGCTTTTGTAAGCCGCGATGATATTTTAGCTATGACCGAAGGGCTTTTAGGCTATGTCTTCAAGAAGACTTTGAACCTTGAGCTTGCGGCGCATTTTACTCGTATGAGCTACTATGAGGCGCAAGAGCGGTACGGCACGGACAAGCCGGACCTCCGTTTCGCCATGCCCTTGCAGGATTTCGGCGCCTTTGCAGAATGCTCATCGTTCAACGCATTCAAAGACGCCCTTGCACAAGGCGATGCAGAAAGAGCGGCGAGTCTTGCTCAAGGCATTACGGCGGCAGGAGGCGGAGTAAAGGCTCTTGTTGTTCCGGGAGGCGCAGGTTATTCACGCAAACAGATCGAGGAATTAGAGGCTCAGGCAAAGATTTACAAAGCGAAAGTTTTGGCATGGATGAAAGTAGCCGGCACGGAAAGTGAGCCGGCTCTTGAAGGCGGGGCCGCGAAATTCTTTGCAGTGCAGGCTGCAGAAATCGTCAAGACCTTAGGCGCTAAGCCGGGGGATTTGATTATGATGGCAGCGGATTCAAAGCGCCGGATAGCTAACAGCAGCCTTGGAGCTGTACGTTCAAAACTTGGCAAAGACCTCAAGCTCTGCGATCCGAGCAAATTTGAATTTGTATGGATTGTGGACTTTCCACTTTTTGAGTTCAACGAGGAGGAAAAGCATTGGGAGGCTGCGCACCACATGTTTTCGTATCCGCAGGAGCGTTTCCACGCCGTTTTGGAAAGCGATCCGGGTGCTGTACTGGGTGATTTATACGATCTTGTTCTTAATGGCTGCGAGCTTGCATCCGGCTCTATTCGTATCCACGATCCGGCATTACAGAAACGTATTTTTGCTATTGTTGGGCTTGATCCGACCGAAGCTGAAAAAAGGTTTGGGTTCTTAACCACGGCTTTTAAGTTCGGCGCTCCTCCTCACGGAGGTATTGCACCGGGTTTGGACCGTCTTGTTATGCTTATGGCAGGACAAACCTCTATAAAAGAAGTTATCGCCTTCCCTAAAAACTCCTTTGCCATAAGCCCTATGGACGACTGCCCCGGCAAGGTTACAGAAGAACAGTTACAAGAATTACATCTAAGTATTAAGGATCAGGATGAAGATTAGGATTAGGATTGCTGTGATTGGGTTTGCCAGACGAGACTACTTTCAAAGCCTTCTATTGCCTTAACAATAGGAAGCCAATACTCCGCTTCATTTTTAGATGTATAAGGGCCGACGCGCACTCGATAAAACATTTCACCATGAACATCGCTGCTTTCTATGATGGAGCTGAACCCCTTTGTCATCAGCAGCTCTTTGGCGCTTTCCGCCCGTGTCAAGGTAGAGAATGAGCCGGTCTGAATCCAATAGCTATTAGCGGGCGCTGTCTTAGACGCCTGAGGCGGACTTGTTGTTACCGTCTGCGGCGCAGGCTTTGCGGCAGATGCCGGCGTAGGGGCGGCTTTTGGAGTAGAAGTAGCGGGTGTTGAAGCAGCGGGTCTTGTTGTACTACGCGGGGTAGTATTTTCGCTCGAAGTAGTA
The DNA here is from genome assembly GCA_031284085.1 of Spirochaetaceae bacterium. Taxonomy (GTDB): domain Bacteria; phylum Spirochaetota; class Spirochaetia; order Treponematales; family Breznakiellaceae; genus BOBG01. Next base: position 10,805 of record JAITAM010000120.1, on the reverse strand, counting down.
TTAGGCACGCCTGCTGTGCTTGGGCGAGGAACAGTAACTACAGTAGCGCTTTCCCCTTGTTCCTGCGCCGGAGTATTGACGCTGTCTTCAGTATAACCGGTGAAAGGAGGCGGATCGAAGTTGGTAGCAGCAGCAGCTTGTTCTGCTGTTGTATGAGTAGTCGGCGTTATAGAAGCAACGCCTGAATCAGGCGTGGTATCAGAAGAAGTATTAGTCTGCGGTGTAGAACTTACAGGAGAAACTGCCGGAACAGCGCGCGGTGAAAATATCAGTATAGACCCGCCGATAATTATGACCAAAAAAAATCCTATACAAATGACCATAATCAATAATTTTTTCTTATCCATATTTATTCCTGTCTCTTAACCTTTGACAGAATGTCTTGTATTTGATCGTTAAGTTTATTTGCATTAAAACGTAAACCTAGGAATCTCTCATTTATTATAAAATGAATATCGGCATTTTGGGGTAGATCTTGAGAAACAAAGTGCCTCTGGCTCTTGAAACGCTTCAATAGAACTGACAAAGGAAGATTATCACGGCGCTTTGCTCGAATTAAACGTGTAATAAATGAAGCTTTAACTATGATAAGGCAGTGAAGATGGCGAAAAAATGCCGATTTATGCAGCAATGCTGCATTAAGAACACAGATACGTCCGCTATGCTCTTTAAGCCAATCTACCGTAAACCGATCAACTGCAGGATGCACTATAGCCTCAAGCTTGTGTAGTTTTTCCGGTGCATTAAAAACAACGGCGCTCAGAAGTCTGCGATCAACGCTGCCGTCTTCGCGCAGCACAGAATCGCCGAATTCTTTGACTATCGTTTCCTTTTCTATCTCAAGCACCTTATGCCCAACCAAATCCAAATCAAGAACCGCAAATCCTGCTTTCTCCAAAAAAGATGCAACGTAATTCTTTCCGGCGCAGCATAAACCGGTCAAGCCGATAAGGAGGGGATTAGAAACAGAAAGAGAGTTATACATAGTTCTACCTTAAAATAATTCTACCCTAAAATACCAGAGCGTCTTCACACGCTTCGACATGCACAGTCTCGCCGTCTTTGATTTTACCGGCTATGATCGCTCTGGCAAGAGGGTTTTCCAGTTCGGCTTGTATGGTGCGTTTTAGCGTCCGAGCGCCGAAGTTCGGGTCGTAGCCGTGATCGGCAAGTATGTTTTTCGCTTCCTCCGTCAGATCAAGCGTAATATTCCGGCTTGAAAGCCGCTCTCCCAACCGCTTTAGCTGTATATCCACAATACGCTTTATTTCCTCTTGACCGAGCCGGTTAAAGATAACCGTCTCATCTATCCGGTTTAAGAATTCAGGCATAAAGCGCTGTTCAAGCAATTCCTGCAAGCTTTCTTTCAAGTCAACAGTAGGCTTGGTATTCAGAATAAGATTTGAACCTAGGTTGCTGGTCATAATGATAATGACATTCTTAAAGTTGACGACCCGCCCTTGGCTGTCGGTGAGGCGTCCATCATCAAGAAGCTGGAGAAATACATTAAACAGCTCCGGATGCGCTTTTTCAATCTCATCAAACAAGACTACGCTGTAAGGGCGGCGCCTTACCGCCTCAGTCAACTGCCCTCCCTGCTCATAGCCCACATACCCCGGCGGCGCGCCGATAAGGCGGCTTACCGAATGTTTTTCACCGTATTCAGTCATATCTATGCGGGTCATTGCCCGTTCGTCGCTGAATAAGAATTCGGCAAGAGATTTGGCCAGCTCCGTCTTGCCGACACCGGTCGGTCCTAAAAAGAGAAAAGAACCAAATGGACGATCCGAATCGGACAAGCCGGCTTTGTTGCGCCGGATCGCATCGGATACCGCCCGCAAAGCTTCGCCTTGCCCCACAACACGCTGTTCAAGGGCTTTCTCCAGCTCAAGGTACTTTTGCATCTCTCCACGCAGCATCTTTGATACCGGAATACCGGTCCATGCCGATACTACCACAGCAATATCATCTTCGCTCACCTCTTCCCTAAGCAAAACCTTCCCTTGCTTTGTATCTTCCGCCGACTCAGTTAAAACATTCAGCTCCTTCTTTACTTCAGGGATGCGGCCATACTTCAGCTTCGCAGCTTGGGTGAGGTTTCCTTCACGCTCATAGCGGCCTTCCTCTATTTTCAGCTCCTCTATCCGCTGCTTCAAGGTTCTGATACGCTCAATACTTTGCTTTTCATGCGTCCACCGCGCGGCCATTTCATCCCTATCAGCGCTCAGATCAGCAATTTCACGCTTTAACTTATTAAGCCGGTCCTTTGACGCCGGATCATCCTCACGCGAGAGGGCGTGCTGCTCTATAGATAGCTGCAAAAGACGGCGCTCTATCTTATCAAGCTCGGTTGGACGGCTGTCAAGTTCCATCTTTAGCCTGCTTGCCGCCTCGTCAATCAAATCTATTGCCTTATCCGGCAGGAAGCGTGCGCTAATATACCGGTCGGATAGAGCCGCGGCCGCCACAAGAGCTTCATCTTTTATACGCACCCCGTGATGAATCTCGTAACGTTCCTGCAAGCCGCGCAGGATAGCGATGGTATCTTCTACAGAAGGCTCAGGCGTATAAACCTGCTGGAAACGCCGCTCGAAAGCCGCATCTTTCTCAATGTGCTTGCGGTATTCATCAAGCGTCGTTGCGCCGATACAGCGCAGCTCGCCGCGTGCAAGGGCAGGCTTGAGCAAATTGGAGGCGTCAGTCGCGCCTTCGGCAGCGCCCGCACCGATAAGGCTGTGCAGCTCGTCAATAAATAGAATGACAGTCCCTTGAGCCCCCTGAATCTCGCTCAGAAGCGCTTTAAGCCGCTCTTCAAACTCCCCGCGGAACTTTGCGCCGGCAATCAACGCCCCCAAATCAAGCGATAAAACCCGCTTGTCCTTAAGCGACTCAGGCACATCGCCTGTAACAATGCGCCGCGCCAACCCCTCAACTATCGCCGTCTTACCCACACCCGGCTCGCCTATAAGCACAGGGTTGTTCTTTGTCCTCCGCGACAAAACTTGCATAACTCGGCGTATCTCCTCATCCCGGCCTATAACCGGGTCCAATTTTTCTTGGCGGGCAAGGGCCGTCAAATCTCGGCAGTAGCGCTCCAAAACTTGGAACTGCACCTCGCCTTCGGGGTCAGTAATACGGCTTGCCCCGCGCAGCTGCTTGAGCGCCTCAAGAACGGTATTTTTATGAAGGCCGGCCTTCTGAAGCAGCGCTGCGGCCTTTCCTTCGGAACCGGCTATGGCAATAAGGATATGCTCAGCCGAAACGTAGGCGTCATGGAGGGCCTCTGCTTCTGCCTGTGCTTTGGCAAGCACCTTATCAGCCGCGTTCGACAAGTATAGTTGCGCGGCAGAACCGTAGACTTTAGGAAGGCCGTCCAGCAGGCCGTTGACAGCGGCTAGGAGGGCGTTTCTGTCAGCGCCGATACGCTCAAGCACGGCGGCAACGATGCCGTCCTCTTGTTTGAGCAAGGCCGACAGCACGTGTTCTACCTCGATCTGCCCATGATCGGCTTTTTGCGCATTATCGCTTGCCTCATGGAGCAATCCCTGTGTTTTCACCGTTAATTTTTCATAATTCATAGCTATAAAATAATGAAAAGCTTGTATTATGGCAATAGCCGGCGCGTTTCGGCCAGAAAATGCGGAAGGCCCTGCATCTCAAGGTCAATATTATCTCCGTCTGCCGCAGTTTCTACTAACCCCAGCACAGCTTATACTACAGGCCAGCAGCCACCGGCCTATTCCTGAGCTTCGGCGTTGCACCATGAGTGGCCATGCAGCTTCTTTGTCTTAAAGGCGCAGTTCGAGGTCTGACCCCCATTCCTCAGGGCAGCAGCCACCGGCCTATTTCTGAGCTTCGGCGCTGCACCGGGAGCGACCGTGCAGCTCTTCGTCTTAAAGGCGCAGTCTGAGGTCTGACCCCCATTCCTCAGGGCAGCAGCCACCAGCCTATTCCTGAGCTTCGGCGCTACACCGGTAGCGGCCGTGCAGCCCTTCGTCTGAAAGAAACAAGCACAGACAAAAATACGGCGCTTTCAAATGAAAAAGACGGCGATCAAATGATACGCCGTCTTTTTTTGTGTGCCGGCGGTACAACAATAGCACCGCCTTTCTTGTGTATCCTGCGCTCAGGCAGCTCTCTTAATAGAGCGCTTCTTTTAAGCTTTGGATATTCCGGGACATAAGGCTATAGTACGTTAAACCTCCATCAAAATCCCGTTTGGAAACATTATGAACCGCATGAAGCAGCAGCTTTTTTGCACCCGTTTCTTCACAGAGAATATCAGCAATCTTTTCGTTAGAAAGTTCAATGTGGAACACCACAGGGATTCTTTCGCCCCTGATTTTGTTGATCAAAAACGCAATCGTAGCTGCACTTGCTTCGGTCTCTGTGGAACAGCCGGGGAAGGCTGCAAAGTAGCTTAACCCATAGGCATCGGCAAAATAACGGAAGGGAAATCTATCCCCAAAGATCATGGTCCGCCGTTTCGCACCCCTTACCAAATCCCGGAAGGCGCTATCCAGCTCATCTAATTTGGCTAAATAAGAAACAGTATTGCTTTCATATAAAGCCGCGTTGTATCCATCCCGCTGTTTAAGCAGGTCGGCGAGCTTTCGAACTATAAGTTTTGCATTTTTAGGAGAAGTCCAAACATGCTCGTCATATTCCACCTCTTCTTCGTGATCATGGCCTACCATCTCCTCCACAATTTCATTTTTCGTCAGAGCGGCGGGATAATAGGTCGGGTAATGCGTAGGATTCACGTCCGCCATAAGCACGTCAAAGCTTGTATCGCTTGCATATATATGGAAGTGTTCCGTTTTAGCTGGGGCGTGAAGGTGGTCGCTGAACATAATATACTTGGGCGCCCCCTTTGGAGGAGTGCCGGCAGCCTCAAATTTATAACGCACCCAGAGGCTTCCATCGTCTTCCGTTATAACGCCGGTTCCTCTATACGCATACTGCGCCCTTGTCGGAACGCCGTTTCTGTAAAAAGTCATGGCGCCGGCGCTGATGCTCACCCTATCTATATCCGTTATATACGCGCTCTTATACTGCTCGTAATACTCAGCGGCGGTCTTTTCACCGCTCTCCGCCTTATGCTCCATTACCGGCTCAAGCGTCCCATCAAGCAAATACGGATACACCGATTGCCAGTCCCCCGCCCAATCCGTAAGAGCGCGGTCCTCGACGTCTTCAATGCTAAAGCTCTCTTCGTGAGAATGCCCCTCTTCTTCCTCTTGCATTCCTTCCACGATCTCCTCCTCCACGACTTCCACATAGTCCATGAGGGAAACAACGCTCATGCGGCTCGTGTCTATGGATTCAAGAATACGGTCGACCCATACATCGGACTCGCCGCCGACATAAATAAAAACATCGGCGTTTTGTATTCTGATAATATCCTGCGGGGTCGGCTCAAAAGAGTGGCTTTCCGCCCCTGCAGGGAGAAGCATGGTGAGGTTCACCTTGTCTCCTGCAATTTCACGCACGAAGTCGTAAGGAGGAAAAATAGTGGCAACCACGTTTATTTTTCCGTCCGCCTTATCAATAGCCCTTCTGCCGCCAGCCGTTACACTTATGCTCAGAGACAAAAAGACGCCCATAAAAAGAATTATCCGTTTCATAAAAATATAAACTCCCTGTTGTTGATTTGATTGGTTTGTAGTGATTTCTTTAAGGAAAGAAAAGCAGCGCGCAAGGTCTTGCTAGACACGGTTTATGCACGCTGCTTGGGGTTTTCACCGGTTCAGTCTTACTTTTAACTGTACTGAACTTAGCGGAGTGCAGTAAAAAACAATGTATCGTAAAATAAAGATGCTTATTAAGCAGAGGTTTAAGGAAGAGTTAAGATAAAACGCGGGAGACTTGGATTTGCGGGAGAAATCCTCCGCGGCCCGGAGCAGCATACATACAAGGCAGCCCTCGCCGCTGCAATCGTGAACCGCATAGCTTGCAATAAAACTTTCTGAAAAGAAAGACGCCGTGATAAAACAAAGACAGAGAACGCAGTATATCAACGATTTTGAGAGGGGAAGCCGGCGCAGCGTCTGCTTTGCGGCGCCGTTTCTACAAGCTAAAGGTCTGAAAGGCATTCTTTGCAGATTCCGTAAAAAACAGTTTTAAGCGCATTGATCTGGAAACTGTGGGCGGCGAGAAGCTGCCGGTCAATTTCGCCAAGGAGATCGCCCTCAGCGTGGATGAGAGTGCCGCAGATTTCGCATTTCAGATGCAAGTGTTCCCGGCACTGCCCGCGGTCGTTTATGTATTGGTAACAGGCGCTTTTCCCATCGCTCAATATATATTTGCGGAGTTTCCCTTCAAGCGTTAGCTTTTCAAGGTGCCGGTAGACGGTGGTTTGGCTAATGCCTATTTTTAGATCATCAAAATGACGCATTGCTTCAACGATTGTTACATGGCAATCACCCATAGACTGCATATAAGCAAGAACAGAGTCCCCTTGACGGGTCTGATACTTTTTCGGACGTTTGTGTTCCATAGTGTTTACATACTATCAGGCTGCGGTAAGAATGTCAATATAAAAATGAATGTTATTTTCATATTAAAGAAAGATAGACGCCCGCTTTTAGCTAAGAGTTTTCTAAGCGGCTAAACGCGTCTCTCGTTTAGGAAGGGCCGTCTTGCGGATCAGGAGCGTATAGACCTAAACCGGTAAAGTATAGAGCTAAGCCTGCAACGAGAGCGCAGCGTTACTAAGCACGCACAGGCGCTATGGACAAGGGCTGTCCCCTGTCCCGCTTTTATCAGATGAAGAGTCGCAGGCCGCAGCTTTAGACAGGCCGCAGTTGCAATGCTCGCAACCGCAAGAAGATTTTCCTTTGCGAATGTTCAGAATAGTTTTGACGAAGGCACATGCAAGAAGGGCGAATACAAGTCCGCCGATGATAATCGTAGAAAGATTTTCAGAAATAAAAGACGCCATACAAAGCCTTTAAGCCGCAGAACGAGGGCTTCCCAGCACACGCTTGGTCGGCGCAGCCGGTTTTCGTACCAATAAATAGATGATCAAGCCCAGCGCAGCAAAACCAAAGGCCGTCCCTAGCCTAAAGCCGCCGCCTGAAAAGAATGTTCCCAGCTGGTAGATAATGAGCGCTAAGGCATAGCCGTAAAGGAGTTGGTATCCTATGGCGAAGCTTGTCCATTTTGCGTTATTCATCTCCCGCCGTATCGCTCCCATAGCGGCAAAGCAGGGCGGGCAATACAGGTTGAAAACCAAAAAGGCGTAGGCGGAAACTGCCGTAAACTTGGCGGCAAAAGCGCCCCAGATCTCCTGTCCGTCTTCCGCTAGTTCGGCAAAGCCGTAAAGCACGCCCATCGTACCCACCACATTTTCCTTCGCAATAAGTCCTGTAATGGTCGCTACCGTAGCGTCCCATGTGCCGGAGCCGAGCGGAGCGAATATCCATGCGATGCTCCTGCCAAGAGCGGCAAGAAGTCCGTCGTTCAAATCCTCTACCATGCCGAAGCCTTCAGCGCTAAAGCCGAAGTTCGACAGAAACCAGACAAGCACGGCGGAGCAGAGGATGACCGTTCCCGCCTTTCTGACAAAAGACGAAGCTCTTTCCCACATACTCCGCAGAATATTGGTTACGGTGGGCAGGCGGTAGGGAGGGAGTTCCATAACAAAAGGCGAAGGGTCTCCGGCAAAGGGCTTTGTTTTCTTGAGGATAATCCCTGAGACAATCACCGAAAGAATACCCAGAAAGTAGGCGCTTGGGGCAACCCACCATGCGCCGTCTAGAACCGCTCCGGAAATAAGGGCGATGATGGGGAGTTTTGCGCCGCAGGGCATAAAGGTAGTGGTCATAATTGTCATGCGCCGATCAGGTTCATTCTCGACAGTTCGAGAAGCCATAACACCCGGAATACCACAGCCGGTAGCGATCAGCATGGAGATAAAACTCCTGCCTGAAAGCCCGAAGCGCCTGAATATCCTATCAAGAATAAAGGCGATCCGTGCCATGTAGCCGCAGGACTCAAGGGCGGCCAAGAAGATGAAGAGGACAACCATTTGCGGAACAAAGCCGAGAACTGCCCCTACTCCGCCAATAATCCCATCGAGAATAAGGCCGTTGAGCCAGCCGGCGGTTCCTGCAGCTTCAAGCCAAGCGCCTACGATTACAGGGATTCCCGGTATCCAAATGCCGAAGTCTTCAGGCGCAGGCTTTTCGGCAAGTCCGCCGGCTTCAAAAGCTTCTAGAGCTTCTGCAAAAGCGCCGCCTCCGGTCAAATGCCAGCCTTCACCAAAGAGGCCGTCGTTGGTCCAGTCGGTTACCCATGTTCCTACGGTGCTTACCGAGACGAAATAGACGAGAAAGATCACCGCTGCAAAGATGGGCAGGGCGGCAAAACGGTTCGTTACCACCCGATCAATCTTGTCGGAGGTGCTGAGTTTCTGGTGGGATTTTCTAAGAACTTTAGGCAGTATCCCGGTAATGTATTGGTAGCGTTCCTCAGTGATAATGCTTTCCGAGTCGTTATCCGCGTCTTTCTCCAGCTCTTGAATCAAAGCCTCCGCCTCAGGGAAGGACAGTCTCTGTACAAATTTGGCATCCCGCTCAAAGATTTTGATAGCATAAAAACGCCGCTGGGACTCAGAGACCGTATCCTTCAAGAGAAGAGCGATCTTGTCCAGAACCTCTTCAACGCCGCAGGATAATCGGCAGGGACTACACTTTCCTTTTTCGCTTGTAGCTGCAACCGCCCTCTCAGAGAGTTCCTTAATTCCAGTCCCTTTCAGCGCGGAAATGGGCAGCGCATCGCAGCCCAGCATTTTTCCCAGTGCCGCTATATTGATTGTATCCCCTTCTTTTTCCACCATATCGATCATATTCACCGCAAGCACCACAGGAATACCTAAATCCAGAAGCTGGGTGGTCAAAAAGAGGTTTCGTTCAAGATTGGTCCCATCTATAATGTTGAGGATCAGATCGGGCTTTTCCTCCAAAAGGTAGTTCCGTGAAACGACCTCTTCCATAGAATATGGAGACAAAGAATAAATCCCCGGAAGGTCGATGACGGTTACCTCTTTATAACCTTTGAGGCGCCCCTCTTTTTTCTCCACTGTAACCCCAGGCCAGTTGCCGACAAATTGATTTGATCCGGTTAAGGCGTTAAATAGGGTGGTTTTGCCGCTATTGGGATTGCCGGCCAAGGCAATTTTCGTTTCCATTGTTTTTTCTCTCTTTATTCTATTTCAATAAGAGCAATATCTTCTTTGCGAAGGCTCAGCTCATAACCACGGACGGTAACTTCCACCGGGTCTCCTAAGGGGGCGACCTTTCGCACCACAAGTTTTGTGTTACGAGTGATCCCCATATCCATGATCCGGCGTTTTACCGGACTCTGCTGCCCATGAACTTTGACCACAGTAACGGTCTGTCCGGGGCTAATATCTTTCAGCGTTCTCATATTTATAGTTCGTTCCTTATCTTTGTTTTTCTTGTGCTTTTCAAATGAGCAGAGAGAATTTATACCATAATCCTCGCTGCCATCTCTCGGCTTATGGCAACACGAGCATCTTTTATATTGACAATGACGTTTCCGTTTATTTCGGAAACTACCGTAACGACTCCACCTACCACGAAACCCAAAGTTTCGAGTCGTTTTTTTATATCATCCCGACCGCCGATACGCTTGATTAAGTTTATTTCGCCGGCTTTGGCAAAAGCTAAAGGCATTAGACTGACCTCCATAAAAAAATATGTTACTTGTTTCTAACAAAGTTATAGAAGATTAACTAGAATGTCAAGCACAACCGCGAGTTCTTTCAAAGTTTAAGTTTTCGGCGCAGGTATCAGGAACGGAGTACGACTCTTAGCAGCCTGAGGTCTGACCTGTTTGGAGATCTGTCTCTATCCCGACCTATTTCCTGCGTGCGGAGAATCATTTCCTGCGTGCGGAGAATCGTTTCCTGCGTGCGGAGAATCATTTCCTGCGTGCGGAGAGTCATTTCCTGCGTGCAGAGAATCGTTTCCTGCGTGCGGAGAATCGTTTCCTGCACGCAGAGAATCGTTTCCTGCACGCAGAGAATCGTTTCCTGCGTGCAGAGAATCATTTCCTGCACGCACAAAAGAGTCTTTTGCAGCAGAAAATGCCCGGCCGTGTGTATAAAAGTGTTCAATTATGTGCAAAATAGGCTATACCTGCACCTTTATACCTGCTTCATACCCGCCAGTATAACAGGCAGTGAGTGCGCCGCCCTTGCTTGCAATGCCGAAACGTTGGGATTGTGCCTGTCCCCTGCGTAGATGAGAGATGCTCTCACCTGCTCCGCTTCTATCAGGCAAAAGCCGTGCGTCCACCCTTGATATAGGTCTTAGGTCTGACCTGATTCACTGGAGTACCTTCAGCTCTGACTTCAGAATTGTGTCATCTACGAAAGAGACAATCTTTGTAATCCCGTGTTCCCGATGATAAGCCCCGCTGTACTTCCATTCACGAGGTTCTTTTACAAGCCCGGCTTTAACGGGATTCTGATCGATGTAATTATACACGTTCCAGAAGTCTTGCTCGTCCGTTATTACCCGCGAATAGAACCTGTCTCCCCAGAAATGTCCGGTCTTGTGGTTCATTTTGTTCCACCGAATCGCAAATACCATCTTAATCCATTTCAATATCTCGGACAAACTCTGTCCTTCGGCTGGGGTAATAAGAAAATGGAAGTGATTCGACATGATACAAAAGTTCCAGAGTTTGAATTTGAAACCTTTTACCGTTAATGCTTCCTCAACTATAGCGAGGAACAGCTCTTTCATCTTATCGGGATCGAGTTCAAAGAGGAA
>JAITAM010000117.1 GCA_031284085.1 Spirochaetaceae bacterium | reverse complement strand
CTCAACAGATCAATAATAATGTCTGATGCGCCGGTGTTTGTCAGAAAGCGTGGAAGGCCTCTCGGTTCCGGCAAAAAACAAAAGGCGACGCTTGAAGAGCCGGTACTTGCAAAGAAGCGCGGAAGGCCGCTAGGTTCTACCAAAAAAGTGCTTGCGGAGGTAAGTTCCGCGGAGCCGGTACTTGCAAAGAAGCGGGGAAGACCTCTTGGTTCTACCAAGAAGGTGCTTGCGGAGATAAGTTCCGCGGAGCCGGTGCTTGCAAAGAAGCGCGGAAGGCCGCTAGGTTCTACCAAAAAAGCGCTTGCGGAGATAAGTTCCGTGGAGCCGGTACTTGCAAAGAAGCGGGGAAGACCTCTTGGTTCTACTAAGAAGGCAGTTGCGGGAATAAATTCCGCGGAACCGGTGCTTGCAAAGAAGCGCGGAAGGCCGCTAGGTTCTACCAAAAAAGTGTTTGCGGAGGTAAGTTCCGCGGAGCCGATACTTGCAAAGAAGCGGGGAAGACCTCTTGGTTCTACCAAAAGATCGCCTGCAACAATAGCGCTTGTAGAGCAGTTGGCTATAAGAAAGCGTGAAGGGCCGGCCGCCTCCGGCAAAAGCCCTGAAGCGGCGGGATTTGGAGCGTCGATAGCTGCAAAGAAGCGGGGAAGGCCGTTAGGTTCTACCAAAAAAGTGCTTGCGGAGGTGAGTTCCGGAGCGCCGATACTTGCAAAGAAGCGGGGAAGACCTCTTGGTTCTACTAAAAATGAAACGAAAGAGTTCTTTGCAGAGCTTTTCTCCAGAAGGATGCAAATGATGCGCCCTAAAGAGCAGGCGTCTATTAAGAACGATAAGAAGCCGATGGAATCGCCTGTCCTCCTTGAGCCTATAATTCAAGAAACAGCAGCGGAAAAGAAAGCCAGTGTAGTTAAGATTTCAAAAAAACGAGTGCGTATTGTTGCTAAGAAGCGAAATACAAAGTCTGATCAGTAAGACAAACGATGGGGCGGCATGAGCCTGCCCCATCCCTCTTTAATCCCCCCATCAGTCCAAAGCGGAGGCGCGGCCTTTCGCCTGAAACCAGCGGTTCTCTTGTTAAGAGAGACGTTTTTCTTGGTATAATATACATTTATCTTGACAAGAGAGGCGCTTCTCTTGGTAATATATGCGCATATCTTGGTAAGAAAAACACTTCTCTTGGTAAGATATGCGCTTTTCTTGGTAAGAAAAACACTTCTCTTGGCAAGATATGCGCTTTTCTCAGTAAGAAAAACACTTCTCTTGGTAAGATATGTGCATATCTCAGTAAGAAAAACACTTTCCTTGGTAAGATATGCGCTTTTCTTGATGAAAAAAACGTCTAGAGAAGCGCCGCAAGTAAGCGCGGCGCCTTTTTATGCGCCTCTTTCAGTGTGGCTGCTGCCTCCTCTAGGCACAAATGCCGCTGCACGGCTATTATCTGTGCCATGAAAGGTATGGCCTTTATCGGCGGGGAAGCGCCCGACCCGTCCGCCTGCAAAGAGCTTGCAAAGGGCGTGGATTGAACCGTTGCGGCCGCCTCCGGCCTTATAAATGGAGGGCGTGCGGGTTTGTCTCCCGACTTATCTGTAAGGTCTCGGCGCAGAACTTTGGCTTGTGAAAACTATAGGCCTTATATTATCTTAATTTTAAGTGATAAATCATGCAAAAAAGTAGTATAATAAGGTATGACAACAAAAAAAATTGAATTTGCCCCCGACAAAACCGCAGCCAATGTGCAAGCATATAAAGCCAACTTTGAACGCGCTGCTCTTGTCTTTGCCGATCCGATGCGGATAGAACGCAGCGACCGGCGCCAAGAGAATACAGCAGGAGAAGGACAGTGGCAGGCCTGCGGCAAAGCGGGACAAGGTTTTGTTTGTTGTCTATGCAGCGCGTGGAAAAAAACACGCTTGATTTCAGCAAAAACCGCAAACAAAGCGGAAAAGAGGAGTTATTATGGCCATGACAACGATAACCATAAAGGCTGGGCAGAAGCCGGCTGCAAAACGAGTTAAAAGAATCCGGGCGGCGGCAAAACCTCCGATAACCTATACCCCCGACTGCCCGCAAACAACACCGGCAGAACCTGCCGAATTTGCCACAGAAGCAGGGGAGCTAAAACAGCGCATGAAACAGATAAAACCAACCGTTACTATTCGCATGACGCCGGATTTATTGGCAAAGTACAAAGCATTGGGGAAAGGTTATACCGGTATTATGGCAGATGTGCTGAATTACGCGGTTGATAACCCGGAGATTTTCTCAAAAATCCGTAGTTAATTCAGCAGACATTGTCTAGTACGTGGAAACTCGCATTGGCGGTGTTGCTGCCGATGCTTATCAGGCAAGTTGCGAGCTAGGTATGCCGCTTCTTAGCCGTTTTTTGGGGAAAAACCTCAACTTATATGCTTATTGATTGTCGTTATCCTTCACACGGCAATAAGGGCAGCATTGTTCCTGCCCATTCGGCTTATAAAGCGGGCTTTTATGATTATTTTGACAAATTATATAAACTGCGTTATAATTCATTTCCGTGAATAATTCAACAATTTCGTTTCTTGAAGACCTTCTCCCGCAGGGGTTTTTTGCATTGACCATTCGCTCTCCTGTTGTATACGGACGGCTTACTGGGATTCAGTGTCCTGCTATGAGCGAGCCTTATGTGCTGCTTACAGCTTCTAATATTCCAGGCTCTAACCAGCTCGATGATTTTCCGGTGCCAATACTGGCATCCGATCTGGTGTCGTATATAGGGGAGCCGGTTGCTTTGATTGCCGGCCCTGACCTCTTCCAATTAGAGCAGTATGCACAGCAATGCCAAGTTTTGATCAATGAAGAGCCTCTGCCTGATGAGAAAGCTATTGCGCAACGGCAGTTTATAGTCGGGACTTATGAGGACTCCTCCGGAACTCTCGAAAGCGCAAAAACAGTGGAGGGAACGTATCGAACCGGTATTCAGGAACATTGGTACGCTGAACCGCATGGTGCGGTTGCGGAATTTTTTTCCAATATGGAGAGCCTTGTTATCGACACGGCAAGCCAATGGCCGGCGCATGTCAAGCGTTCGGTAGCACAGGTTTTATCAATACCGATAGAACGCATTTCAGTTACCTCACGCAGGCTTGGCGTCCACTTGGATGGAAAGCTATGGTATCCATCGCTTGTTGCCTGCCATGCCGCATTATGCGCATTGTTCACGAACAAACCGGTAAAGCTGATGCTAACTCGTGAAGAAGACTTCCGTTTTTCTCCCAAACGCAACGCTTCTGAGATCAGTTTACGCAGCGAAGTAGATGCCGCGACCGGTTCCCTTCTTAAAACCGAAGGGAAAGTATTCCTTGATTTAGGGTATTGTCCCGGTTTTGTTGATGAAATTGTTGATAGCACGTGTCTTGGAGCAGTAGGACTGTATCGGTTTCCCTCCCTTAAACTAGACGCCGCCGCCTATCAGTCGGCAAAGCCGCCTCAAGGACCGTTCGCCGGTTTCGGGCTTTCGCAAGGCTTTTTTGCAATAGAACGGCATGTTTCCCAAATTGCCGACGCTGCAAGTCAAGATCCGGCGCAATGGCGCAAAGATCATCTTCTTCCGTGCGGCGGCAGCTTGTTACTCGGCACACAAATCTACGAGCAACCGGTAGAGAAGCTCATTGATATGACTGCCGCTGCAAGCGATTATTACCGGAAATGGGCATCGTATGAGCTGCTGCGTGATAGCCGCTGGCAGGAAAGCTGGGATAAAAATATGTTCCGCGGTATTGGCCTTGCCGCCGCGTATCAGGGGACAGGCTTAGTCCATGAAACAACCGGGCAGACCGTAACAATGGTACTGAAGACGGATACATCTTTACATATAAAGCTTGGTGCAATCGACTATGCCGGCGCTTCGCTTTGGAAACACCTTGTAGCAGAGATTTTATCTATAGACCCTGCTTTGATAAATGTCAGTACCGGCTTGGATTCAGGCCCTTTGTGCGGTACAGCCGCCATAGCCGATCTTATAATACAAGCCTGCAGGGATATACAAAAACGCCGCCTCATTGAGCCTTTGCCGATTACCAGCACCGTTACACAAAAGCAGAAGCCGCCTTCAACAAAAGATGGGAAGAGCAACGCCTTTGACTCTTTAAGTTTTGGTGTTGCCGTCGTTGAAGTGGAAATAGATACCATTACCTATATTCCTCTGATTCGCGGTATTTCGCTCAGTATTGAAGGCGGGCATGTCTTTTCAGAAAAGCAAATGCAAAACCTGCTCAAAATGAGCAGTATTCATGCACTAGGCTGGGCTAGTCGGGAATACCTCCGTTACATTGAGGGAAAAATACCGGATGAATTACTCTACCGTTATGCCATTGCAGCTCCCGATGAAATTCCTCCGATACAAATACAATTTCTTAAAAATGATGAAGCGCCGCCTAAAGACATAGGAAACTTACCGTTTAGTACTATTCCGGCCGCTTATGTTCAAGCAGTATCTCAGGCTATGGATTACCCATTTGACAGTATTCCTTTGACAGTCCAAGATATATGGGAGGCTGCGCTCATAAAAACAAGGAGGATGAAAGAAGAGCACTATGGAGAGATTTGATCAATCCTTTTGCTCCCTTGCTAACTGCACATGGTTATAGAATTTATTCTTAATAACAAAAGAATAGTGCTTGACGTCAATGCTGAAATGCGGCTTATTGATCTTTTGCGTTCATCATACAAGTTGACTGGTGCAAAATTAGGTTGTTTAAGCGGTGTATGCGGCGCCTGCATTGTTCTTTACAACGGCGAAGCCGTGAAATCGTGCCTGATTCCAGCTTTCCGTATCGGCGGCAGCACGGTAGTTACTATTGAAGGCTTTGCCGAAACCGATGAATATTGTGATATTGTAGCCGGCCTTACCTCTACCGGTATGGAAGGGTGTTTGTACTGCCGTGCCGGAAAAATACTTACCATAGAATCATTGCTTGCCAAGAATTCCCGCCCTACCCGCCATGAAATACTAGCGGGGTTTGACGGTATCAAGTGCCGGTGTACCGAACCGGATAGTTTAGTCGATACCGTCATGGCAATTATTGCTATTCGCCAGCGGAGGCTGTATGGACGTTCCTAAGCAGGTCTTTTTTCCGGCTAACTATACTGAGTTATTTTCCGTGTGGTCTGCCGATGTTTCTCTTTGTGCAGGCGGTACTGTGCAAAGCCGCTTTCAAGGGAAGCCTTTGCTCCACTTTGCGACCAATATCATTTCTTTAGACGCCTTGGATGAGCTGCGGCGGATTACCAGAACAGAACGTTACATTGAACTGGGGAGTATGGTTACCTTGAACCGGATTATTGCGCTGGGGAAGGCTGTGCCGGATGTGCTGCTTAGGTCTCTTGAACACATTGCCGACTCGCAGGTGCGCAATCTTGCCACCATCGGGGGGAACATACAATGCCGGCTTAACAGTACCGCTTCATTGCTCGCCCTTGATGCTCGTTATGAATTGCGTTCTGCCACAGGCAGCCGGTGGGTTTCGGCGTATCGGTTCTCTGAGGAGTCCACTATAAAGAAGCAGGAGTTATTGACTCGCATTCGTATTCCGCTTGAGAAATGGGAATACTCTTTGTGCAAGTGCTTTGTTTCGCCGTTTAATCTTGAGCCTCGTGGTGTTGCAGTGTTAATAGCACGGGTTAAAAAGAATGTACTGAGCGATATACACTTTGTATTTGCCGGTCATAGTATTCTGCACGATAGTGCTACCGAAGCTATATTAGTCGGTAAAAAGCTTCCCTTAAAAGAGGAATATGCGAATATGTTTCTTGAACAGTGGTCGAATTATCTTTCTACAGTTTCAGGGCTTGAGCCTTTGCTCTGTGCAAACCTGACAAACTTTGCTTCAGACTCTGTTTTTGAGATGGTGGGCTGAAAGCAGGCCAGCGTGTTTCTAAGCAGGCCAGCCTGTCTCTAAGGTTGTTGTATCAAAGACAGGGGGTACGGCTTTTGCCTGATAGAAGCGGGGTAGGTCTGACCTGTCTTGACCATCACACATAAGGAGGAGAGGTTCCATCGCGTAGTGTGGAGAGGTTCCACCGCATAGTGTGGAGAGGTTCCATCGCGTAGTGTGGAGAGCTTCCATCGCATAGTGTGGACTTGGAGGTCTGACCCTTTAGAATAGCTAAGGAGGTTATTTGTGATTAAAAACCCAGTTATCGGATTATGTTTGTTTGCCTTGCTGGCATACACAACGTGCAGCTCAAGCCAAGCACCGGCGCCAGAACCGACACCGACAACGGCTGAAGAGCCGCTAGCGCAGGCTTCGGAACCAAAAGAGGAAGAGCCGGCGTCAAAAGAGAAGGAGCGTGAAAAGCAGGAACCATTATATCCACGTGCCGCTAATGAAGGTGATTTTGACTACGTCATAAACGGCAGCGGTAGAAAACGCACGGTAACCATTACCGGCTATCACGGTACTGCACAAGAGCTCGTTATTCCTGCTGGTATACAAGGTTTCCCGGTTCTTACCCTTGATACACGTTCGCTTGCTGAAAAACAGCTCATCGCTGTAAGTATCCCTGAGACTGTCGTTACTATTGAAACCGGTGCGTTTGATGGAAATCAGCTCTTTCAGGTTACGATACCGGATAGTGTCGTTACCATTGGCGATATGGCTTTTGCCCGAAACTCTCTTACAACGGTAACATTTGGAGAAAAACTTGAACTGATTGGCAATCAAGCTTTTTATAATAACAACCTAATCGAGGTAAATATTCCGGATAGCGTTACTTTTGTCGGTGATATGGCTTTTCAGAATAATAAGTTGACCGCTGTTACAATCGGCAGCGGGCTTATCACTATTGGAATGCAAAGTTTTGCTATGAATCAGCTGACTCAGATAAGTATTGGCGAACAAGTTACGCTTATTGATGATCTAGCTTTTGAAGAAAACCAGCTTAGCGCTGTAGCTATACCGGATAGCGTTACTCAAATTGGGAGGCAGGCTTTTAACAAAAACCAGATCGCTGCCGTTACTTTCGGGAAAAGTCTTGTGTCTATTGGCGATGCGGCTTTTCAAGAGAATGAATTACAGACCGTTGTGTTTCCAGAACAGCTCGAATCCATTGGCAGTCTAGCTTTTTACAAAAATCACTTAACTGAGGTAGTTATTCCAGATTCTGTTGTGTCTATTGGCGATGCGGCTTTTCAGGAAAATCAGCTTAAAAGTGTTACGATTGGAGAGGGTCTTGTGTCTATTGGCGATCAGGCTTTTCACAAAAACCGTATTACACGCTTAATTATTGGTGAAAATGTTGAGTACATTGGTGATTTGGCTTTTCAAGACAATTTATTGAGCACAGTTACCATTCCGGATAGCGTAAGGTACCTTGGCATACAAAGTTTTTATAAAAACAGTTTGACAACTGTGATTATCGGCAGCGGCGTAACGGTAATTTCAAGCCTTGCCTTCCAAGAAAACCAGCTCGTTGCGGTAGGCATAGGCGCCGGCGTAAGAACTATAGGAGAGCAGGCTTTTAATGAAAATAAGTTAACGGCAATCGCACTGCCGGATAGTGTAAAAGTGGTTGAGCGCCTTGCCTTTGCCGGAAACAACATACGTACCATAACCATTGGGAGCAACGTGCAAATCGCTGAGGGCAATACTTTCGGCACATACGGGGCGGCTTTTCCTTATGAGTACTCTAACAATGCCGGCACATACATCTTTAATGAAGGAACTAAGAGCTGGCATCGGTAAAGCTGTAAGGCATGAAAAAGGCTGCCTACCCGGCGTCTAGTCGGGCAGGCAGCCTTAATATACATCACCAAAAAGGAGCTTTAGTAGTAAAGCCAATATAGTTTTTGCGCTACTTCAGGAGTAAACTCTAAAAAGAGTTTACCATCAAGATCATCAACAAAATCGAAGCTCGCAGGTTCATTTTTAATACTGTCCCATAAACCGGGAGCCAATTCTTTAAGGTGGCTAATATTTAACTCAAAGCCGGCACGTTTGTCTTCTGAAGGAATGACCGGATCAAGGTACTGATCCACAAAGCGCGGCCGCCGATTGCTACCGTCTTGGGCTATTAGCTGGTTCAGAGCAAAAAATCCGGATGTAAAGAGTTTACCGAAATCAAATCCGATCTCGTTCTCCAGTCCGGTTATATCTGGCGGGAACCAAACCGTACCGCCTGTTTCTATAGCATCCGCCACTGATGTTAAAATGTAGCGTATAAAAAGAGGGTCAACCGAATCAGGCGTACTCTCAGGCAAAAACGGATAGCTGCTGCTGTTAAGGCCGGCAAATATATAATCGTATAACACAATACTATCGTCCAGCGCTTTGCGGTAATCGGCCTTTGATTTACTCATCATGCCGTTATGACGATCAGTCAAGAAATCGTTTTTGAAAGGAAGTTGTGCCGCCGTTAAAGTATCAAGTAGGTGATCAACGTCCAGAAGATCGTACCAATCGGTTTTTAGGAAACTTAGATCACTATCCCAGTTGTAAGAAGCGTACCACTCAAGTGAAGCTTTAAGAAGCCGCAGAGAAATAGCCACAACCTCTAGTTCAATACGACCATACGTGTCCTGTTCTATATCTACATCGGTAATAGCATTCAATGCCGCAATGATTCTCGGATCGATTTGAACACGATCGGTAAAGTCCAACTTTTTGATCCGGTTATAAATATCTTCAAATGAGTCACCTAAAGCGCCATTAAGTATATCATCAATAAAATGATTAAAATTGAAATCGTTTTTGTCGATGAAGTTTGCAAAAAAGAGGGCGAACCAGCTATCTTCAGTTTCTTCTCCATTATCCAGGTATTCTTGGTAAACTTGGGTAGATTCAAACCACTGAGGAACAGACAATTTAGGATATGCTATGAATGTGTTACCGCTGCGATAGTTTTTCAGTAGGGCAGCCGGAGCCGTTAGATCCGTTATGCCGCGGTAATTCACAACACCCAACCGGTCATTCATAAGGCTTATAATACTTGGATCTGCACTTATAGCAACAATATCTACTAAGACAGAATAGAATATTGCTTCCTTGCTGTCAGGATATTGAAGATACGCGGCATAGTACTGATCACGAGCATCATCAAAATCTCCATTCAGCAAACTTTTTGTTCCTGCATCAAGTACCTCATACACCGGAAGTCTCGGTGCACCTGTAGAAGAACTTTTGACATCACCACCATTGGTAGCAGCAAAAGCTGACATGGTTAAAAACAGTAAAGATACCAGACTTATACCGGTTATCTTTGTAGATAACGTACTTTTCATCACCCTTGCGCCGGAGAAACGGCGACTCTCCTTTCAACAAAATCTATTAAATTCTCTGTTATTATGAACTGTTATAAAGTCTATGTCAACTAGAATTTGTAAGTATGGAGGACGCATGAAGACTTTCAAGACCGCTCTTCAAAAATGATCTTGTATCGATCCCTCCCATATATTATGATGGGCCTCATACTTTTATATGCAATGAGCCGAAGAGATTTTCTATAACCTTGCTTAATTCCAAAGCGAGTAGTATTATTATCTTATGAATCAGAAAAAATGGATTTTATTGGTGGTATCGATATGTTTCGTGCTTGCCACTGTTTTTTCTACAAGTTTTGCTTTCTCTTATCTCATCCATGACTGCTGCGGGGCAAACTGCTCAACGTGTGTACAGATCGAAACAGTTCAAAATCTACTCAAATCCCTAAAAACGCTGGTCATTGCCAAGGTCTTAGTAGCGTTTGCCTTCATGTGTATTCACATACTAAAATTATTCCACCTCTTTTTTACCTATATTTCCACTTTACATCTGCTCAAAATACAATTCAACAACTGAAATAAACAACGCACCTTAGAATTTTTCTATACTTGAAGGCTTTTCATGCCAAAAACACACACAAGGGGTTCATTTCTATGAAAAGAGTTATGTTAACGGTGATTTTTCTGGCTCAGGAGACTTTACAGTAATGCTAATAGTGCTCTGTAAACATATATCCTTTGCTTACGATGCTGCTATCGTGCTACGAGACATCAGCTTCTCTGTAGAACAAGGAGATTATCTGTGTATAGTTGGAGAGAATGGTTCTGGAAAAAGCACTTTGGTGAAAGGACTCTTAGGCTTAATGCCGCCGGTGCAGGGGACTATTATGATGAACAATATTCGACCGCATGACATAGGCTTTCTCCCCCAGCAAAAGGCGGTACAAAAGGATTTTCCAGCAGGTGTCTTTGAAGTAGTACTGTCCGGTCGTCTTAGCAGCCGGGGGATTAGACCTTTTTATAATCGAGAGGATAAAGGTATTGCGGAAGAAAATCTTAAACGCCTTGGTATTGAGGATCTTCGTTCCCGATCGTATCGGGAATTATCCGGAGGCCAACAGCAACGAGTGCTTATTGCCCGTGCGCTTTGTACTTCGCCGAAATTACTTATCCTTGATGAACCGGCAGCCGGTCTTGATCCTGTAGTAACAGCAGATTTATACCGGCTGTTATCGGCATTAAATCATGAATACGGCCTTACGATAATTATGGTGTCCCATGATATATCAGGAGCCATGAGTTTTGCAAACCGAATACTGCATCTAAACCATGAGCAGCTTTTTTTCGGTAGTATTGAAGAATACCGGTATTCTGAACCGGGAAAACAATTTTTATATGGAGGAAACAATGATTAAAATTTTAGCGGAAATGTTTTCTTATACATTTCTCACCAGAGCAGTCATAGTGGGCATTCTTGTCTCTTTATGTGCAGCACTATTGGGCGTTAGTTTAGTGCTTAAACGCTATTCCATGATAGGAGACGGGCTTTCTCATGTGGGGTTCGGCGCTTTGGCAATCGCTACCGCACTCAATATGGCGCCGCTTACCGTATCTATCCCTGTGGTAGTGGCCGCAGCTTTTCTGCTCCTTCATCTGAGCGAAAACAGTAAGATCAAAGGCGATGCTGCCATTGCATTGATCTCAACGAGCTCTCTCGCTATTGGTGTCGTCGTGATTTCTTTAACTACCGGCATGAATACGGATGTATGCAATTATATGTTTGGAAGCATCTTAGCGATGAATAAAAACGATGTGTACCTCAGCATAATTCTATCAGTTGTGGTGCTTGGCTTGTTTCTGCTGTTCTATAACAAAATATTTGCCATAACGTTTGATGAAACATTTGCACGAGCAACCGGAACAAAAGTCGGTGTTTACAATATGCTTATCGCCTTTCTAACCGCGGTTACCATTGTGCTCGGTATGCGGATGATGGGCGCTTTGCTTATCTCAAGCCTTATTATATTTCCAGCCCTTAGCTCTATGCGGCTTTGTAAAAAATTTATCAGCGTAACGCTCTGTTCCGCTTTTATTTCAGTACTGTGCTTCTTTATCGGTATAGTGATTTCGTATATCTACGCCACACCCACAGGCGCAAGTGTAGTCTTGGTGAATATTGTTATGTTTATGCTGTTTTGGGGAATAAGCCTCCTGAAAAGCCGGTGGATAAAAGTAACGGCTCTTGCCGTAGGAATAGTCTTCCTCGCCGGTTGCAGTAAAACCGGAATAAGTTCCGTACAAACAAACAAAGCCGGTACCGTATCAGTCGCTCTGAGCACCGATGCAGTACAGGCGGCGCAGGCTGAAGGCATACCGGTTAATTTTGAAAAACTAGAAAAAGTGGAAAAACTGGAACAGGACTTACCGTTAAAGAAGCTGTCTTTAACCGATGAATCGCTTATAGAAATAAAAGAAAAAATGTTCATAGCCCAAACTAATGATGTATACTTAAATCCGGAGGATTATATGGGCAAAACACTGAAACTAGAAGGGCTGTTTAAGTCGTTGTCTTATGAAGACAGCAGCGCTGACTATTATTTCGTGTTGCGGTATGGGCCGGGCTGTTGCGGTAATGATGGATCAGCCGGCTTTGAGGTTGCATGGGATGGAACATTCCCGCAAGAAGACGATTGGGTTGAAGCAGTAGGAGAGCTAAGTGCATATCAGGAGGATGGATATTCTTATCTGTATCTAGCTCTGTCATCTCTCAAAATACTGGAAAGTCGGGGAGCCGAGTTTGTGAGCCAGTAAAGGAGTTATTGTATGAAGCAACTGTTGATGGTTTTGTTCCTCAGTCTAGCTTTCAGCCTAGGGGGACAAGAGGCCGGTGGTGGTGATCAGGCGTGGACAGAATCAATACTCAGCGCCTTGGTTGAGCAGGTCGGTGCAGTAAATGCACGTATTGATTATTACCACGGCGGCGGCCCTGCCCCTCATCTGCGGACGGATTACCGTGAGGCGCTTGTAGATGAGGTGCCTGCGTGGGCTGAAGTATTGATACAGGCGATAGAATCAATAAATGCGCGTATTGATTACTATCACGGCGGCGGCCCTGCTCCGGATACACGAATGGATTACCGAGAAAAGCTGGGAAACGATGCGC
The DNA here is from genome assembly GCA_031284085.1 of Spirochaetaceae bacterium. Taxonomy (GTDB): domain Bacteria; phylum Spirochaetota; class Spirochaetia; order Treponematales; family Breznakiellaceae; genus BOBG01. The sequence continues at coordinate 1,401 of JAITAM010000117.1, read as the reverse complement.
CTGCGTGGACATCCACGTTGATAAACACGGTAAATTCAATAAATACCAATATTGATTACTACCATGGCGCTCGGCGAAGCAGCGCCCCTCAGGTGAAAAAAGGGGCGGACGGAGATTCTGTGCCGGACTGGGCTGATACCGTGATGGACGATCTGGAAGCGGTAGATACTCGTATTAAATCAACCGGCAGAGCCGACTTCAGACGGGCTTTGCCTTCCAATTTCTAAGTTTTGCTCTCTATGTATGAACTGTGGCGCGGCGCCCGCTCTTTTTAAGAAGCGCCGCCCACTTTTAATCTAAAAAAAGCTTAATGCCTTTGTTATGCCCGCTATTGTTTCTGCTGCGATTGTAATAATCCTGATAAAGTATGAAATACGTTACACAAACCTATTTAGAACTGCACTCCAATAGGATCGCCTCCCCAAGCTGGGTGAATGGCGCCCGTAGACTGAACAGGTAGGCGCTGGCAGGCATATCTGTCTCAAACCGTCGTTCCAGCGCTTGGCGGCCTAATCGGTTTTGAAGCGAAACACGGCTGTTCCGAGCGCAAATCCCTCGTAGCCCTTGCCGGTAAAAGCCGTATCCCTGTGGTTTCTGCGCTCATTGCAGGCAAGGACGGCTGCAATAAAGCCTGCAAAATCACCACCGAAGCGCTGCAAGCGGCATAAAAAGACCTAAAAAAACGCTTGCCAATTTGGTAACTACTCAAGGGGGCATTTTCCGCGTCCTTAACGAAAGGCCATTCATGGGATTTCGTTAGGGATAGAGGTCTGACCTGTCCATCTATAGCATAACGTGCGGTTTCCGTCAAATAGGGTTCGCCTTAGGCTCATTCCGCCCAGAGGCAGCCTCCTAAATCAAATGGATAAGGAGCTAAATCAAATAGATAAGGAGCTTAATCAAATGGATAAGCGGCTTAATCAAATGGATAGGGAGCTAAATCAAATAGATAAGGAGCTTAATCAAATGAGTAAGGAGCTTAATCAATTGGATAAGGAGCTTAATCAATTGGATAAGCGGCTTAGTCAAATGAGTAAATCCTTAATTATAAATCATTTACTTCATTTAGAGGTCTGTCCCCTTCCATAATCGAGCAACTACGGCCTATTTACGGTTTCAAAGCGGCCAGCAGGTCTGAGGTCTGACCCCTGTTTCTGCCGGATGATCCTGATTGCGCTTTGGTGTTTGCCGTTTCAATGCTCTTCATATTTATATTGTAGCTTCTAACAAGGTTTGGAAGGTCTTTATAAGGCAGCGGGTCTGAGGTCTGACCCTTGTTTTTGCCGGATGATATTGATTGCGCTTTGGTATTTGCCGTTTCAATGCTCTTCATATTTATATTGTAGCTTCTAACAAGGTCTGAAAAATCTTTATAAGGCAGCGGCTGTGAGGTCTGACCCT
>JAITAM010000076.1 GCA_031284085.1 Spirochaetaceae bacterium | reverse complement strand
CGGAAATTTAGGACAGCTTGCGGCTGTTAGAAGCACGTTGGAGTGGGCTGGACTAACAAAATCGCTACTTTACTATGAAATTCCCTAAAAATTTGTTGATATTTCTTTGAAAAAGTGCTATCCTCTTTAATAGGTTATAACACTGTAGTTTACAGTACTAACCTAAACTCAAACGTTGTTTGAGTAAACAATTTGTGTTTAAGGAGGAGTCTATTAAAATTAACTGTAAAGGAACAGAGATATTTTAATAGAAGAGTGAATGAAAAAGGTTTTCAATGTAGCATTAGTGATGGCTATGGCAGCGTTCTTCGTTGTAAGTTGTGCAAGCAAACCGGATGCGGCCCCAGCGGCAGTACCAGAAGATGAGGCGGATTATCCTGAGTGGTTTCTTAATCAGCCGCCATACGAAGGTTCTATTGTAGGAATAGGCGTTTCTAATTCCCAAGACCAGTCAATCGCTATGACGCAGGCGCAAACTCGGGCGCGCGTGGCTATTGCACAGACTTTGAATGCTAATGTTCAGGCTATGGTAGTTGACTACCAAAAGAGTGCAGGTTCTGGCGCCAATGAGACTAATCTTAATTTCTTTGAGTCCATTTCCCGGACAATAACTCAAATGAATGTTAGCGGTGCCGTCATTAAGCAGACTTATATTGCAAAGAAAGGTTCAAACAAAGGAACGGTATACTGCATGGCAGTACTCAATGCGGCAGATGCCAAGAAACTAGTTGCAGACGCTGCTAGTGCAGCAGGCGCTCTTGCTGAATTCAATGCTATGAACGCTTTGGATCGGCTTGATGAACAGCTTGCAAAGAACGATGTTAAAGCTGCTGTACAGGACAACTAAACTTATAATCTTATAGAATAATCACAGCGAATGCTTAGATTTTTCTGGTATTCGCTGTTTTTTTATAATGGAGGGGAGATTTTATGTATAAAAAATTAGTATGGATAGTAATAAGTGTAGGGGTTTTTTCTTTTGCGTGTGCTACTCCTCCCTCAGGCAATTCTTCTTCAGCGGGAGATGCTCTTCCGATAAAAGTAAAACAAGCAATTTCTTATCCTATCTTTGTCCGCCAATTAAATGAGGAGTATTTTCAGACTCTGCCGTCCAACGGTAATTTTGTTGTTCTTGGTGTCTCAGGTTTTCATGGAGTAGATATTTTAATGCAGGATGGATCGTATCGGATTGGACAAGAAACAGTTGAAACCGCATTGCTCGATGCCGCCCGCAAGTTTGCAATGTACAAAGAAGCTACGGCGGTAACTGCTGAGAATAAGAGTGATATTGGAATGAGTATCTTCGACTATGTGAATGAATCTTCATCATCGGTAGAGCCGGACGAAGGCTACGCAGCCTATACGGAAGATTTTGAATTCGATCCGGAACATGATATTTTTGTCGGCACTAAAACACAAACCGTCTTTGTTCGCGTGCGCTATAGTTCTCCTGATATACCCTTAATTGATTTTACTCCAAGCGCTGCCGGTTCTCGTCCATCATGGATCAATAATCCGCCTGAAACTATTTCCGGTTTCTCTGTCGGCGTCGGCTTTGCCAATCCGCGGATGCTTATGAAAGAAGCGGTTATTTCATCCTATGAAAACGCCGCCTGCGATCTTGCATGGCGTATGTCCGTTACGATCGATTCAAAATTTGAGGATGCCGGAACTGATACGCGTACTAATATACGAGCAATTACTAATGTGCGGCTGCATAAATTTTATGTATTAGAGATATGGATCGATCCAAAAGACTTGAGAGTATATACTCTCGCGATTGCAGAGGAATATTCATAATACTTCTTGCAATAATAAATAGTATTTTTAGAATAGAGGCTAAATATGTATCGTAAATTAGTTATCAGTACAGCGGTTATTGTTTTGTGTTTCTCTTGTGCTACTGACCAGTATAGACAAGTTGATAACGCTGTATCCTCAGGACGCTATGACCATGCCGCAGAAATTATTGAAGAAAGTAAAAAAGATATATACCGAGATGCGGTATTGTATTACCTCGATAAAGGTATACTTGAGCATTTTGCCGGAAACTACAACGATTCAATAGATCTGTTGCAAAATGGCGAAGAGGCAATTTATGACGCCTTTACTAAAAGCGTTACTCAAGAATTGGCTTCTTTTATATTAAACGATAATACCAAAGATTATAGCGGCGAGGATTATGAAGATATTTACCTTAACGCATTTAATGCCCTTAACTATTATCACAAAGACGATATAGCAGAATCTTTAGTAGAAATCCGGCGTATGAACGAAAAACTTGAGTACCTTGCCACAAAGTACGATCAACTAACCACCAGTCTTGAGCAAGAAGCGATCCAGAACGGCGAGGCCATTCCTACAGGCTCCGCTCCCTCTAGTCATTTTGCCAACTCCGCACTTGCTCGGTATTTAGGTATGCTCTTTTACCGAGCCGACGGCAAAAAAGATGATGCTCGTATAGATTATGAACAGTTGAAAATGGCTTTTATTCAAGCGCCTGAAGTTTACACCACGCCGGCGCCCTCTTCAATTGATGAGGAGTTGGATATTCCGGTCGGAAAAGCACGTTTGAATGTGCTTTGTTTTGCCGGCCTGTCGCCGGTTAAAGAAGAACGCACAGAACGAATATCTCTTTCTAACACGTATATAAAAATCACCCTGCCTTTTATACAAGAACGCAGCTCAGAAGTCAATCGAGTGAGCCTTGTTTTTAATGCAGGACAGACGATTACCCTTGACCTCTTGGAAAATATAAGCAGTGTTGCACAAGCAACATTTGCCGAAAAAGTGCCGTTGATTTATATCAAAACAATACTCCGTACGGTAACTAAAAGCGCTGTATCGGGTGTTCTGGATAAAGAAGGCTATTCTGAAGCGAGTAAACTTATGCAGTTTTTTACTGAAGTAAGCGAACAAGCCGATACCCGGCTATCACGGTACTTTCCGTCAAAAGCATATATTGGCGGTATTACGCTTGAGCCGGGGGTCTATTCTTTTTCAATTAACTATTATGCGTCGAATGGACGATTGATACAGTCTGAAAAAAAGACTATGGATATTCAAGCTCATAAGCTTAATTTAGTGGAGGCAATATGTCTAAAATAATTTACAGGGCAGTCTTTATAACCGTATTCGTTATGCTTGTAGGATGTGCCACTCAAGAGCCGGCCGCTCCTGCGCCTGCTCCTCAAAAACAGGATGCTGCGGCCGCTGAAGCCGATGCACAGGCGGCTTTAGCGGCTATGGATAGTATGTTTACTAGCCAGCCTGCTGGATCGGGAACTCAGACTCCCGCTCAAAGCCCGCAGCAACCGGCGTCCCCGCCGGTGTCGAGCGTGCCGGTTGTTACCAGTGCAACTCAGCCGGGGTGGATTGATGATCCGTATGTATTGTACGACAAAAATGAGTACGTTGCACTCGTCGGACATGGCAACACTCGTGATAATGCCGAGCGCGATGCGCTTGTTAAGCTTACCGCTTTTTTTGGACAGTCGATACAGAGTGAATTACAGTCCGTCAGCAGCTATTACGAAATCATAAAAAACGGGGCAAAGTCCGTATCAAAGAACGACAGCGTTCAGGAGATAATCAGAACCTCGACCAACATGGACTCCCTTATCGGTGCGGAGGTTAAAAATATCTGGACGGACAGCAAAACGACGATCTACTACGCTCTTGCGGTGATGGAAAAATCAACGGCAGGGACTTTGTACTCCGATATGGTGCTGTCAAACCTGCGCCTCATCAACACACTCCTTGATATAAAGGATGATGAGAAGGCTTCTCTTGACGCCTATTCCCGCTATCGGATTGCGGCTGTTCTTGCCGATACCAACAAGATTTATATGGATGTTTTATCCATTGTCGGAACCAACAACACCGGATTGAATCCAGTGGATATTAAAATAGGAAACGACTACCGGCTCGAGGCAACGAACATCATTAAGGCCATTCCTATTGCAATAACCGTTACGGAGGATAAGGCAGACCGTATTAAAGGCGCTTTTGCAACGTCTCTTAACCAGCAAGGCTTTCGCAGCGGCGGGACAAACTCCCGTTACGTGTTGAAGGTTGACGTCAACTTCTCTGAGGTAATATTGCAGCAGCAAAGTCAAAATCGATTCTCACGAATAGAGGTTAATGCACGGCTTGTTGATACCGCTGATGACGCTATTCTACTGCCTTGGAATTTTGATGGGCGTGAAGGGCATGTCAACCTTGACGAAGCGGAGAATCGTGCGATTCGTTTTGCGGAGAACAAAATAAGAAACGAGTACGGCACAGTATTACAAAACTACCTTTCCACCTTATTACCGGACTAAGCCAACAACAGCTCCAAAGAAAGAGCCTCTCCACCAACAGGAGAGGCTCTTTCTTTCTTCATCATTGATAGTCTCCTTTTCCGCTCTCATCAGGCAGAAAGCCGTACTCTGTCTCGATACTAGCACCGAAGCGAGGTCTGACCTATCCCACTCACTCACGCTCGTATAATTGGAGTATCTTCAGTTCTGACTTCAAGATTGTGTTGTCCACGAAAGAGACGATTCTTGTAATTCCGTGTTCCCGATGATATGCTCCACTGTACTTCCATTCACGAGGTTCTTTTACAAGTCCGGCTTTAACAGAGTTCTGATCAATGTAGTTATACACAGCCCAGAAGTCCTTTTCGTCCGTTATCACCCGCGAATAGAACCTATCTCCCCAGAAATGTACAGTCTTGTGGTTCATTTTATTCCAGCGGATCGCAAATACCATCTTAATCCATTTTAATATCTCGGACAAACTCTGTCCTTCGGCAAGAGTGATGAGAAAATGGAAGTGGTTAGACATAATACAAAAGTTCCAGAGTTTGAATTTGAAACCTTTTACCGTTAGCGTTTCCTCGATTATGGCGAGAAGTAACTCTTTCATCCTGTCGGGATCGAGTTCAAAGAGGAAACGATTAACCACCGAGAAGATATGATATGTGAAGCCTAAATCAGTACGGCCTCGCGGACAATAGTGTGATGCCATACATAGATAACAGGGTAAACATGCCATTTTGCTTTAGTCAGCTGTTCTTCTTTTACTCTTTTTTTCTTGAGGCTAGGTCTGACCTATTTTTAGCCACACAAGATCTGACCTGGGTTACGGTTTTGTTGGAGAGTTTTATTCTGGGCAAGTACACAACCACATGAGGTCTGACATGGTCCCAGCCACATAAGGTCTAACAGCCTGCGGTTGCAAAAAGCCGTACGCCGCCTTTGATACCTGTACCAAGAACTTTGAAACCCGCTGGTGGGTTGAAACAGGCTGCGGCTGTTGGGGTAGCGCACACGCAAAGTTGACAGATATTTCAAGAACGTTTAATATAATAATCATGCTAGAATATAAAAATTATATTGCCGACTGGCCTGATATGCCCTATCCTAACTTTAGTGCATGGCTTTCGGGTATTGAAAGCAGATGGCAGAATAAAACGGCTGTTTTGTACAGGGCAGGAAAACAAAAAGAATTCAGCAGATGGTCTTTTACACGCCTAGCTCAAGAAGCGCAGCGTATTGGACGCGGCTTGTTGGCAATGGGTATGGTTAAAGGCGATCGTATCGCATTATGGTCGGAAAATAAGCCGGAATGGATTACGGTTTGGCTCGGTGCCGCTATTGCAGGGCTTGTGATTGTGCCTATTGATTTTTTAGTTTCTGAGAATGAATGTCTTAACATACTGAAAATGACCAAAGCACGTGTTTTATTTTATTCCACAAGGCGTCCTGAAATTGTTACTATTCTGCATGATGCCGGTATAGCATTAAAAGTGGTGTGTTTAGGGAATGAGGGAGCGCTCAGATACGATACCTTGGGGAAAGACGCTGTCGATCAGCCTCTTCCTGCTATAGACGATATTGCAGAGCAGGATCCGGTATCTATTATATTTACTTCAGGCACAACCGGTTTTGCCAAAGGTGTTACTCTTTCACATAAAGGTATTATCGCCAATGCTAATGCGGCCGTTCACTCTTTGTGTCCGACTGATCAGGATGTATTTATTAACGTTTTGCCGCTTCATCACACCTATCCAACGACCTGTTCATTCATAGCTCCCTTATCTGTCGGAAGTTCTACCATTATTGTAGAGAAGTTGGTAGGCAAGGTAGTCATTGATGATATTAAAGATGGCCATGGAACTTTTCTCATTGCAGTCCCTTTGCTTTATGATAAGGTTATGGCAGGTATTGATGCCGGTTTTAAGAAATTGCCGGCGCCAGTTCGATGGATATTTAATATTTTGCGCAATATTTCTCTAGCAGAAGCAAAAAAAGGCAGAATAGCTTTTGGTCGTGCCGCTCTCTTACCTGTTCGTAAAAAGGCAAATCTTGACTCGATCCGTATTATGGTTGCAGGAGGAGGTCCTTTAAGTCCTAAAACAGCAGACTTTTTTGACTCGTTCGGATTTAACATTGTACAAGGCTATGGAATGAGCGAAAACGGTCCGCTTATTAGCGTGAATACTCCCAAATATAAACGCAATGCATCAGTCGGTTTGATGGTTCAATACACCGATGTCAAAATCATAGATCAAAATGAAGAGGGAATTGGCGAGATTGTGGTTAAATCACCATCGCTTATGCTCGGTTACTATGAAAATGAGGCTGCCACTGCCGAGATATTTACCGATGACGGGTACTTAAAGACCGGAGACCTTGGTTATAAAGATGAAGAAGGCTTTATTTATATAAACGGGCGGATGAAAAATCTTATTGTGAGCGCCGGTGGGAAAAACATTTATCCGGAGGAAATTGAAGCGCATTTTGATAGATCACGCCTTATAGGTGAAATCTTGATTGTGGGTCGCAAGCAAAAGGACTCTAACAGCGAAGATATATTTGCTGTTGTGGTGCCGAATCTTGAGGCGCTGGCAGAAGATTACCACGGAAAGATACCGGAGGCGGTGGTAATTCACGAAATGATAAAAAAGGAAATAGAGAAAGTGAATCGTAGTTTGGTGAGTTATAAAAAGATAGTTGATTTTACACTCCGTAATGAAGCCTTTGAAAAAAACGCCCAACAAAAAATACGGCGTTTCTTATATAAGAATTATACAAACCCAATACCATAACCATAACACATGCTGTACAACAAACAAAAGAGCAGGTAATTTTCTTTTCTTCGCTTTTATTTCTTGTATAGTCTATTCTCACACACCGGATTGCGGAGAGCCTTTCTAAAGGAATACGAATTTTCTTGAAAGAAACCGTATTTTTCTGTACTATAATACAAGGATGAAATTATGCTCATAGTGCAGAAACATAATGCAGCTTTACTCCTTCTTATGCTGAATGCAGCCCTCTCTGTTCCCATACTAAAAACACTTATGATTCTGCATTCTATGAATAGGCTTTAAGCTGCAGTTTCATCCATACCTTGATCCGATAAACGAAGGAGTATCTAAGATTCCTTCGTAGAGGAACGGTTTTAATTCTAATTATGAAGGTTTTGTAAGAATGGCAGACATTGGGCCCATCCATTGTGGTGAGTACGGAATAGACATCGACCAATATGAGCCTGTTGTCATTGCTCAAGCTCATGGCAGAGTGCATTATCTTGGTGAGCATGGGGAACCGGGGCATGGTTTATTTCTCTCCTCAGCAATAGATCGTTCTGTCCGCGTTGCAGTTAGCGCTCGTAAAGATGCTTCTTTACGGTTTTATGCGGCGGATTTTGGTGAGCGTAAGCGTACAACATTAGTTAATTTTAGATATAAACGTGAAGATCGATGGGCAAATTTCATTAAGGTTGCCATTCATATTTTTATAAAATTAAACTTTGTAACCAAAGGGCTTAATTTTACTATTACCGGTACTATCCCTCAGCATATAGGTTTGGCATCATCTCAGGCGATTGAAATTGCATCAGCTCTTGCACTTCGTGCTTTTTTTGGTGTTTCTATGAGTGATAGAGAATTACTAGATCGGCTTGCAGCGGCGCATGAATTTTTTTTTGAGAAAAGCGCACCGATTGTTGATTATGCTGTAACATTGTTTGCCCAGAAAGATCATTTTCTAGTAGTTGATGAACCGACGCTTGAAATAAAACAGGTAAAGATAAATCTTTCTTCATATAAAATACTGATCATGGACGCACGGGTGCCGCGGATACCGATTGATGAAGAGCTTGAAGAGCGCCAAGAAGCTATAAAAAAAGGATTGGAGGTGCTTTCTCATAAACGTACCGGTACTACATTTCGTGAGTATGTAACGGTTGATATGTTGCAATTTACCGGTGCTTTGTCTGAGGAAATACGCCGGCGTAGCACTCATATTATCCAAGAACTTCGCCGTATACCTGAGGCTGTACAAGCTCTTGAGAGCGCCGATCAGCAGGCTTTGTCAAAAATTATACAACATTCGCACGAAAGTCTGCGCGATCAGTATGAAGTTTCCTGTCCGGAAATTGATTGGCTGGTAAAACGAGCGCAGGAAATAGATGGAGTCTTGGGTTCACGAATGACCGGCCATGGTTTTGGGGGATGCACCTACACTATTATCAGAGAAAACGCTGTAAGCGAATTTAAAAGACGGCTGGAAGATTACGAACGCATATTCGGCTTTCATCCGATTATTTATGAAGTAAAGCCCGGCGACGGCGCACGGGTAATCACGGAGCATTGTGTTGAACGTATTAGTAACTAATGATGATGGAATTACCAGCGAAGGTTTGCTTTTATTGGTGCAGGCTTTACGTGAGCAGGGGAAACATACAATTTATGTCATTGCACCGGACTCAAATCGATCGGCGGTTTCCCATTCGGTTAGCAGTATCATGCAAGACCCCATTCGACTTAAAGAAGTTGATAAAGATATGTGGTCATGCTCCGGCACACCGGCGGACTGTGTTATGCTGGCATTTATGGGAGTGCTTCCCGTTTTTCCGGATATGGTGCTTTCAGGAATAAACCGCGGCCCTAATATTGGGACGGATATTATTTATTCTGGTACTGTTGCCGGCGCCCGCCAAGGCGCTTTACACCATGTACCGGGTATAGCCCTTTCCCTTGCTGCCCGGAAACCTTTCTTTTGGGATGGCGCCGTGCGTTTTATCGTAGAGCATATCGATGAGTTTTTCTCCTATTGGAGAGCCGATACTTTTATCAATATCAATCTGCCTAACATACCGGAAGGCCCTGCAGGGTCGCTCCTAACTTTTCCATCACGAAGACGGTATCATGATACGCTAACGGTTATAGATAGACCTAATGGCAGAAAATATTGCTTTATACAATCCGGCGATGTTGAAACGGTCCCTGCTGCCGGATCGGATTACGATGCCGTCTCTCGTAACCTCGCCTCTATCTGCTTGTGTGCTGTACACCCTGCCGCAGCTCTTCAATCC
>JAITAM010000064.1 GCA_031284085.1 Spirochaetaceae bacterium | reverse complement strand
TGTTATTCATTGATACGCAGTGTTAGATTCCGTATCCAGCGTTCTTTTTTGAAGAAATGCCGTGCAACCAAATATTTAACTATATCTGAAGTCTTCAAAATAGCGTACATTGATACCGGCCCCATAGATGTCGTGAAAGCTAATATAAAGGCACCCGGTAAAAAAAGAATAGTATTTACTGAAACATCAGCCCACATACCCATTGCTGTATCTCCTCCGGCGCGAGAGATAGCAAATAAAGCGTTGAGCAAAGCCCAGAGCGGCAAATAAACCAAAATAACAAATACTATACCTAGACTAATCTGGCGTGCGCTATCGCTGAGATTGGAAAAAACCAAAGGAATGAGCGCCACAGATACCGCAGTTCCAAGCACTGCTACCACAATGCCGAGAATAACCGCTCCGGATTTTATCCATTCGCCTCGGTTCCGCGCCTCTTCTAATTTTCCCGCCCCAAGGCTTCCGCCTATAATTACTGTTGAAGCAGTCCATATCCCGCTAAATACAAGAAAGAAAATATTGGCTATGGTGAAGCCGGCTGACATACCCGCAACCGTTTCCGCCCCTCCTCGACCGTTTAAGAGAGCTGTTACCACCGTTTCGGAGCTTATCCACGATAATTCTGATGCAAACATCATAAGAGACTTTGCAAGAATTTCTTTAATAAGCCGTTTGTCTATCTTGAATATGGTAATAAAGCTTACAAAAAAAAGAGTGCGGCGCTTGTGTATATAAAGGAGAAAGAAGGACAACTCGCAGACCCGAGCGATGATTGTAGCGATTGCTGCGCCGGCAATTTCCATGCGGGGCGCGCCCATATTGCCATAAATGAGTATCCAATTCCCGATGGTGTTGATTACCGTTGCACAAGCCGAGATGATTAAGGGGATTTTAGGCAGCCCTATTTCTCTGAAACTAGAGCCAATGGATGATGAAATTGCTATAGGCACAAGGGTAAATGAAGTAAAGCGAAGGTATTGGGCGCCTTTACTGATGATTTCTGCCTGTGCATTGTTCCCCGGTGTCATAATAGCGATCATGATTTCAGGTATTGTCCAGCACAGTATAAAAAATACTATTGAAGCCGATAAAGCAAAGATTACTTTGAACCGGTAGGCGTGCCGCATACCCTCATGATTGCCTGCGCCCTTGAATTGCGCTAGGTAAATACCGCCTGCGCCGCACACGGTATTAACAAGTACTATATAAACAAAGTTGATTTGATTGGCAACATTGACTGACGCCATGTTACTGTCGCCAAGACCGGCGACCATAAAATTATCAATGAGCGAGACCATGCTCATAATGAATTGCTGAAGCATAACCGGCAAGGCAATACTCAATGCTTCACGATAAAAGGTCAAAGGACCAATTTGTAATACTGTGCGTTTCAATTCAAACACCTTTCGCGGGGCAAGGCTAATTCAAGCCGACCGCCGCTTGCTTCCTTCTTCATAGTTACAATATAACTGGAAAATATAGCTTTGTCAAAAAGAGCGGATGCAATATGTTGTATGGTACAGCTAAAAATCAAAGGGTTGGTACTCTCTGGCCTGTCTAGCAAGCTTGAGTGTACCAACCCTTATCAAAAGGCATTGCGTTTTTTACTTTAATCTCTATTGCAGACTAATTAGGGTATTTCGCCCTGCGTTCGTTTATGACGGCTTGTGCGCCGGCATCTAACCATGCTTTAACTTCTCTGTCATAGACAGCATCAAACTGAGCTTCCGGACATGTAATAGTCGCAGAGAAAATTATTTTGCTACGATCTGCTAATGTTTGATTAAGAGGGCCTGCAACTACCAGAGGACTGGTGGTTTTAACAACAATACCCGGTCTTGCATTAGTCAGAGCCGTGGTGTATGAGCGAGAGATAAGATCAGCTGGATACGCATAACCTGCTGCTAAAGCACGGATACTTGCCTCTTCAGTTTCAAGGAAGAGGCCATTCATCATCATGGTATAGTCAATATTTTGGTTGCTGTTCATAATCCAGCTCGGATCTTTGGCTGCACTTGGGTCTAGCTTTACAACACCATCCGCCCCTATTGTATGGGTAATGTCTTTGGGACCGGTCTGCAAGAAATGGTAATTTTCATACTTTGCCATCCAGTTGAGGTAGCGCATTGCCGCATCGGGGTTTTTGCATGACTTGGGAATAAAGAAGAAGATACCGGCAGCATCATAAGCGCTCTTATGGGTAATTCCGTCTGAACTTTGAATGGGGTCTATCGGAACAAAATCGCCATTCGGCACATTCTTTCGCAATCCTGAGAGCAATCCATTAGGCTCGCGGTAAGGAGTATCCCAATCGGCGCAGAAAGCACCAGCAACGCCGCTTTGGATAACCGGGCGGGTGTCATCTCCACTCTTGTATAGAGGGAAGTCTTTATCAATAAGACCGGCGTTGTACAGCTTGTTCATAAAGCGTACGCCTTCTTTATAGCCCGACACATTAAAGCTTCGTTCGGAAACGGTATTGATCCACCGCTCTTTATCAGAGATTTTAGGATCAATAAAGGCTTCCATTATGTTGCCGGCTCCCCAGTCAACCCGATCACCATCCATAATAAAGGGAATAACTCTATTAGCTCCAACTTTACCCGGATCCTTTGCTTTGAAGGCTACCAAAGCATCAAAGAATTCCTGAGTTGTCTTTGGTAAAGGAAGGCCCAATGTATCAAGCCAGTCTTTACGGATGAAAATATTGCGCTGCGCAACATTCATTCGCCGTGCCGGAATGGAAAACATTTTTCCTGTTGATACATCAACATTCCGCCTGATAAAATCTTTTCCTACCAGCGCCTTATCCGGACCAAGAAAAGTTTTCAGATCCTTCAGCGTGGTATCAGCGTACGGCGCTAGATCGAAAACACCACCTTGATCCGCCCAGTTCTGAATGTTATCAATGGAGTAGGTATAACACACGTCAGGCGGAGTGCCGGCGGCAAAAAGATTCACCAGTGCATCACTTTCTGTCCACCGGCTTACCTTAACAAATTCCACGATAATATTCTCATCCTTAAGAATCTTCTCTTGAATCCACTTGGTCCACTGGTTATTAGCCGGGTCCGTTTTACCGCCGTCAGTACCGCGATCAAAAATTTCAACGGTAATTCTGGCAGGACCTGTGCTTGCTGTTGCACCGGACTGCTGAGTCCCATTGGCAAAAACAAGCGTTCCGATCATGCTCATAACAAGCATGAACACCCCAATTCTTTTCATAAAAACCTCCGTTCAATCGTTTCATCCACGCACCCGCGTGGAATGCGACAAAATATAGTTTTATCAGTAATCGCTTACTGCAAACTCCTCTTTCTATCCTTTCACGGCCCCTATAGTAACTCCGCTAATAAAATACCGCTGAAGCCATGGATACACTATCAAGATCGGTATGGTGGCAAACATAACGGCGGCAGCCTTCATGCCATCACTGGCTGAGGGAACTCCTGCGGCGCTGCCTTCCTGAATTGCAATATCTATGGAAGATAAGTTATTGATGATATTGTACAGTTTGAGCTGTATCGGATGGTATTGGGTGGCGGAGGTTAGATACAGTAAGGCATCGGAAAAACCATTCCACCGACCAACCGCATAAAAAAGCGCAAGGGTTGCCAAAACCGGCATTGATAAGGGCAGATAAATCTGTACCAAGACACGGAAAGGATTTGCACCGTCTAATTCCGCCGACTCCCGTAAGCTATCCGGCACACCATACAGAAAACTCCGCAGTATAATCATATTAAAAACCGAAAGAGAGTTCGGTATGATCAAGACCCACGGATTATTAAGTAGGTTTAGATTTTTCATCAAAATATAGTTTGGTATTGTGCCGGCGCTGAAATACATAGTAAAAATAATCAGCGTATTGATAATGCCTTTCCCTTTAAGCGAATCGTAAATAAGCGGAAAAGCACACAGTATAGTCATTACCAATGAGACGATTGTGCAGATCACTGTTAAAAACGCCGTCCATATCATGGAACGAGAGAAAGAAGGATCCTGAAATACATACTGGTATGACTCAAGCGTCGGATCAACCGGAAGGAATGATACACGCCGGTTTACAATAGCCATAGGATCGCTTAAAGAGCGGGCAAAAAGATTTAGCATAGGAAACAGACAGATAATAATAATGAGAAGGCAAACAAGAGCAATGGCGATATCTCCAATTTTTCGAGACTGTGACTTAATCATAATACACTCCTTATTGTATTGATTTCTTCATAAGGCGGATTGGACTTACCAAACTCCGCGTTCACCGGAACGTTTTGCTATAGTATTCGCCGCAACAAGGAAGACAACACAAATGACTGATTGGAAAAGCCCTATTGCAGCGGTGTAAGAAAATTGGTTGGAACGTATACCAACACGGTAAACCATAGTACTGATAACGTCGGCTACCTGCATAACCGTGGGGTTTGCCATAGTATACGGACGATCAAATTCACTCCCTAAAATACGGCCGAGGTTCATAATGAGGAGAACGACAATAGTCGGGCGCAAACCGGGCAGGGTTACGTGCCACATTTTGCGCCAGCGCCCTGCTCCGTCAACCTCAGCGGCCTCGTAAATTTCAGGGTTAATACTGGTCAATGCAGCAAGATAAATGATGGTACCCCAGCCCATCTCTTTCCAAATACCAAGCCCGACATAAGTGCCAACCCAAAGACTGTTTTCCATAAGGAAATTAACCGGTGGGATACCCAATTTTCCCAGCGCCATGTTAATAATACCGCCGCCTAATGCAAAAAGCTGATTGGCAATACCGCTGATAATAATCCACGAAAGAAAGTGTGGAAGATACACAATGGTTTGAGTAAACTTTTTATACTTTTGATAGGGCAGTTCATTGAGCAGCAAGGCAAGTATAAGTGGCGCCGGGAAGCCGACAATCAAATCAAGAAAGTTCAGAGCCAGCGTATTGCGTACTGCGAAATAGAAATTGCGATCGGTAAAAGCTTGTGTAAACCATTTACCTCCAACCCAAGGAGACTCCCAAACACCGCGGAAAATGTTGTAGTCCTTAAAGGCAATGACAATGTTAGTCATAGGGACATACCTAAACAGGATAAAAAATCCTACTGGTAAGGCTAACATCAAATAAAGCATCCAAGTACGTTTTATGTACTTTATTGCTTCCTTCATTCTGATTTGCTGCTGTGATGCCAAAATACTTACTCCTTTGCTCAAGTTAATATAGTAATCTGATTATAGTCCTGCTTTAGTACCCTGTCAAACTTTTTTTGCAGCCGCAGCCCACCAGTGGGTTTCACGCCAGCGTGTTTCAAAGGTTCTTGTATCGGGAATGGAGTACGGCTTTTTGCCTACAAGCAACAGACAGAGGCTGCTTTGGCTAGAGGTCTGACCTGCTTTGGCTAGAGGTCTGACCTGCTTTGGCTAGAGGTCTGACCTGCTTTTGGCCAGAGGTCTGACCTGCTTTTGGCCAGAGGTCTGACCTGCTTTGGCTAGAGGCCTGACCTGCTTTGGCTAGAGGCCTGACCTGTTTCTGTTTGAAACAGCCTGCGGCTGCTAGCTTGATGCTTTTATATGTTTTATTGTGTTCGCTATTCTACTGACGGAGGAGACAATTAACATTGCTGTAACTATGAAAATTGTTATGCCCATTATTGTTTTATAATCAATCATAATACACCGAAACACAAATACACCGGGTAGTATCATCACTATTGAAATAGATACTTTCCCAATTCTATCAAAAATAATACGCTGCTGCTTACGGCCTATTATTCTTGATGTTATAACAAACTCAAATAGTTTCAGAACTATTACAAGAATAAACCATGCAGGAATTATTTCAAAATATGCAAAA
>JAITAM010000228.1 GCA_031284085.1 Spirochaetaceae bacterium | reverse complement strand
AAATAACAGATACCCTGTTCAATACGACTCGCAAGAGTGGTAATAGATTTTTGCATAGTATACCTTCCCTTAAAAGCATAAAAGGATAAAGCAGAAAAATCAACAGGCGCGCCTGTTTCTAACGAAGGGCATCATTTGCTTTTTTTACTGGAACTTTGGAAGCATAGGGTAGCGCGGGAGCAGTGGCGCGGGGTGTATCGCTACTCACCTTGTCAGTTCCGTTTGCAAAGCGAACACGCCCTAGCAAACAAACCATCCGCGCACTTATGACATTTTCAACTGTGCATGTCATAGAGGAACTAGGCAGCTTCAATGTAGTAAACTAAGAAACTGTGATTTAATTGTCTGTAGGCAGAACGTGTTCTGCCTTACTCTTCATTATTAAGCGGTGTCGTCAATGAATTTGGTGTTGTTGTATTTGAAGCAATATCAAGTGCACGGATTAAGGTTACTGCTGCAATAGAAGCGATAAGTATAAGTACGAGCTTACGCATTAAATTCTCCACAGATAAATTGTAAGCTGTACTTCACTACTATTTATTAAGATAGTCAAGAGGATCAACCTCATTACCTTTTTTATAAATAGCAAAATGCAGATGCGATCCGGTACTATAGCCGGTATTGCCGACTTCACCAATTTTTTGCCCTTGGCTAACAGTCGTCCCTACGCGTACAGAAATCGTACTAAGATGTGCATACAGAGTCTGGTAGGTTGCATTATGACTTATAATCACGAATTTGCCGAATGATGGGTTACTGTCCACTATCACTATTCTCCCATCCATAGTAGCTTTTACCGGAGTTCCGGTCGGAGCTGCTAAATCAATGGCTTTGTGGTAGTTCCTTCGCGTTGGTTTAAGAGGATCAACCCGCCACCCAAAAGTGGATGTAAGACGTCCGCTAATCGGATAAATAAAATTCTCCCCTAAGGCAAGCTTAAGGTCCTCTGCCGGCATACGCGCACCCGGAATAAACAGAATCTCGCCGGCTTTCAACGCTGGTATCTGTATACTATTGACATCTATGATAACTTCCATAGGAACGTGCAGTGCTTCGGCAATGGCAGACAAAGTATCGCCGGCTTTAATCGTGTATGGTATGCCGTCTATGTTGGGAATACGGATATTGTCGCCGATTTGGAGTTTTCGTGCATTAGAAATACCATTTGAAGCAATAATCGCATCTATAGAAACATTATGAGCTTGTGCTATTGATGAAACCGAATCGCCTGTCTTAACGCTGTACTTCAGCCATGCAAAAACACTTTCTTCCTCCAAAGTACCAAGTCGTGAAATCAAATCTAAAGAGTCGCTTCCGGAAAGCCCGGCGTAAGAAGATAACAAGGTAGTGAGTCCGCTATCTTTTCCCGGATTGATAAGAATATCCGGCTGTTCTACGTCTAACGAAACAGTCGTTAAGCCGGAAAAAATTATTATTCCTACAGCGGTCAAGAGCGGTATACAAGCGGTGATCAGCAGTACTTTGGCGTTGCTTTTTTTCCCCAGATAATCATTATGATAAGGCCGCCATGGTTTTAGCTGTGTGGAGCTTGGTTTCTGAACAATTTGATCAATAACCGTGCCGCGTTTCTTGACAAGAAAAGGGTACCGTATTCGCTTTTGTGTTTCTAGCGGAAGGGTATCAAGCTTTTTAACCATTGCACCCGCAGAGGGCGCTACGGTTATAGGCGATACTGGCACTGTTTTTCGCTGATGCTCTTTTTGTTGTATAGGTAATTCACTCACGCTATTATTATCGACAACGAAAAATAAAAATGTAAAAATTAGATGGTACAGAGGCTTCAAATTTATTTACATAATATACAGTTTTCTTCTTATTTTACATCTTTGTTCTTAGATTTGCTGTGTTATTGGGGTTGAAGAAAACCATAGTCGAGCTATGCCCTTTGTGCGGTTTTCTCCAACCCAAAACGCCACTAGCGTAAGTGCAGGTTTGCTGTTTCATCTCATCCAAGATGAATTGTAGTTGGCATATTTTTTACCGATACAGCAACTCAAGCATTTTTTGTCCATAGCGTTTGCCCAGTTCTTCATATCCTGCAAGACTGAAGTGAATTCGGCGATTACCCCAATCCTCTTGGCTACCGGGCTCCCAGCCTGTCAATCCTTCTGAAGAGATAACAAACGCGGTGTTGGGAATATCTGCAAATGCTTCCGGTATTGACCTGATGGCATCAATGTTGAGGCTGTCTTCTCTTACAGGCTCGCCCACAAGAAAAGGTACCTTTCCTGCCTCAAGCCCAAGGTCATTGCACAAGCTGTTGTAAATCTTCCTTACATATTCGTTGTAAGGGCCGGTTCCATCCTGAACACCGGACTCGCCTTGATGCATGATAATACCCTTGATAACGCCTTCTTGCTGGGCTTTTTTAGCCAAATCAACAAGACGCTTGTATGGATAATCCACAGTGGCAAAATCTGAAGTCGGAATCGGGAATTCAACAGAATCGTCAACATAGGCATGACCCTGTTGCCTCTCCCACACTTGATCCTTCCTTGATGTGATGTAGTTTTTGAAACCATCCAAATCAGGCGAGAACATATTAATCTGCACACCATCAACCGCAACCACAATAACACCGACCTTGATTTCTTTATCGGCAACCGCTTCGGCAATCGTCCTTCCAAAAAAATCAGCGGGATTAATCCCGTTACCGGCGCGGTTCAGTGGCGGCACAGCCGGATACCATTGGCCTTTTTTCCGCCCGTAAGGGAGATTGTTATCATTTGCTGCGGCCATGACAACAAAGTTTGCGGGAGGGGTATCGTACCCGTTTTCACCCACCCATGCCGTGTCAGTGCCGGAGTTACCATCTTTCCCAATGGTCGGACCTAAATATCCGACCATGTTGGATTGCCCAAACGCAAGGTAGATATGAAAATTTTCCTTCGATATCTTGCTTTTTTGTTTTCCCGTGCTGGCGCATCCGCCAAGCCCTACCGCAAGCCCCACCGCTAATGCAAGCAGCGATGCGAAAAACCATTTCTTTGCCATTGTTTCCTCCGTGTTTTTATACAAAAAATTTCATTTATTATATGGCATGAGGCGGATAATACACAAGTCCTCTGACGAAAATGTCATCGAGGCGTTTTAACAGATGGCTTTGGATGATGCAGCTTATGGTTTTTTAACTTCTGATACCAATTTTTCAATAATATCTCGGTTGTCAAGAAGAGGGCTTAACGGAAGGTTTTGGTGAAGATGAGCGATGATTTGGGCGAATAAGCCGGTAATATTGACACTGATGTACCATTCACGCTTGACCACTTCTTCGTGGTAGATAGCGTTAGTACCGATGATCCGGTAAAATAAACCGTTACGGTAAGCTTCATCAAAATAAGCAATGGCATCGCCTGAAAATAAAGGTAAGCTGATGGCTGCTATGACCTTACCGGCGCCTTTTTCTTTTAAGGAAGCCATTGCTTTAAGCAGAGTCCCACCGGTTCCCAGCATATCATCAGCCATAAATACCGTTTTTCCTTCGACATTGCCCAAGAGTTTCACTTCAATAATATTATTTTCCACAGCATCTTTTGAAACCCGTGAATAATCACGCTCTTTATACAGTAAAGCAAGGGGTTTTTTTAAGGTCGTTGCATAGAATTTATTGCGATCCACTGCGCCGGTGTCGGGCGATACCACGACAAGATTTTCTAGGATATCGGGTAGTTTCATCAACTGCCGGATTATCTGATAGCTTGCATGAAGATTTTCGAGTAATAAGGTGTTAAATGAGTTTGCGATCTCTCGTGAGTGAAGATCAAGGGTGATGATCCGGTTTACTCCCAAGAATTCCAGTATTTTACCTACTCGGCTTGCGGTTAATCCCTCTCGCCCTTTTTTCTTATGCTGCCTTGAATAAGGGTAAATGGGAAGCACCACGGTTATTTGTTTAGCGCCTGACTGTCTGGCTGCATCAACGGTTACAAAGACCGTCATCAGATGATCATTTACCGACAAGCTGTGGTCGGTAGTAGTCCCGTTAAAATTGACCGGATAGTGATTTTCTATATCCTGAACAATGTATACGTCTCTACCACGCACCGGCTCTTGTATTTCGGCTTTTATCTCACCGTTAGCAAAATAAAAAAAATGCACAGGCACTTTGAGACGGGATTGGTAACATTTTCCATTTTGATCGGTAGCGGATGCGTCATTGACTTCGTTAATAAAGCGTATATTATCCCGTACTAAATCCGGCGCCATCGTAAAACGGCGCGACATATTGGAAATAGTCCGCTCAAAGTTGCGGGTATAGCCTTTAACAAGATGTTTGATAAGTTTGTCGGCAAAATTTTCTCCGCCCGGACAGGCAATGATAGCAAGGTTAGTAGGGTTAGAATAGCTCATAACTGATTAAAGCTAGCACAAGTGCTAATAATATTCAAGCCATGAACAAAA